>QHYL01000378.1 GCA_003224105.1 Acidobacteriota bacterium
TTAGCCTTTTGCGTCAAGACGCGCATTCCCAAAGAGCATACGTTCTCTGTCGTCGTACGCTCGCTCGCAGACGGATCGTATAAGCTCGAAATCTGTACCGGGAGGGACAGCTGAATGCGTTTTTCAAGTCGACCAGACCGCACACCCATGAGTGTCTTGCCCTTTCACCTTCGGGGTCCTGGCCAGTTCCATGGAGCTGGGGCATGAAACAGGCTTGCAGGAGCCTTCTCTGTCATCCTACGAATCCTAGGGTTCAGCGTCCGCGCTATCTCTTCTCCTTGGGATGTGTGAGTTCGAAAGTCTGACTCTTACACTCCGGCGATCAGGATGGATAGCACTCCAGAGCACTCGTACGCCCGGGCGAACGACGGCGCTTCTGTTCGTACATGGCCTGGTCAGCCTCGGCGATTAAGTCGCGAATCGACGTTTGGTTCCAAGGATCAAACCGCGCAGCTCCCAAACTGACGGAAAACTTATAATCGGAGTCCTGGCGCCTTGCCGAGGCCAAGTACTCGGTCAGGCGCTCGCGGATGGTGGCTTCGCTTTGACCAGAGGCTTCGATGGCCAGCACGGCAAACTCGTCTCCTCCAAACCGGGCAATGACGTCGGAATCCCGGAAAGTCGTTTCCAGAGCTTCAGCTGTACACTTCAAAGCGGCATCGCCTTCGCCATGACCAAAGACATCGTTGATGTCTTTTAATCCATCAACGTCAATGAAGAATAAGAGCAAGCTGCGGCCGGAGCGGCGGGCGAGCTTCAACTGACGCTCCGCGAGAGCAAGAAAACCGCGGCGATTGTAGAGGCCCGTTAGTTCGTCCTGGAGCGCGAGATTGCCGAGTTCGGTCTGCAACATGTACTGTTTCGTGGCGCATTGGAGCGCGCGCCGCAGGAGGTCTCGAATGGCCTGGCTTTCGGCGCCGTCAAGCAAGTCTGTGTCCGGCCCGGAGTGTACGTCCCTTAGCAAACTGGCAAGCTCCCTATTGGCCTCTTTCAGCAGGCCCTGAAAAACCTTGTCCAGAGTTTCGTCCGAACCGCGAGGCTGTCTTTTCCTTCTGCAAGTGGAAAGGCGGTTTGGAGTCAATTGCGATCAGCGACTTCACAAAATCACTCAGCCGACTTGCGGTTGAGGGGATGCCCGCGCGGCTCCTGCTGGATTTGGTTCTTCCTAAAGAGTCTAAAGACGACATTTAAAGGGGACTCCGGTTTCCGATTGAGTTGCCGTGCTCAACTGCTTTGCAAATTCAATAGAATGCGAAATGGGGGTCGGGCGCCTTCGCGATTCGGCCAGCAACATCTGCGCGTCGCCAAGGAATAGATAGCGGCGAGCAAGTTCGCCAAGTTCCGCCGGGTCATCCGCAACACCTTGGCGCATGAACGCTTTCTCCAAGCCACGGGAGACCGGAAGGGGCGCGCGACCGTACTTCATTGCAAGAAGCGCAACCCAGTGGCTCAGCGGAGCAGACGACCGACTGTAGCCGCCGCCTTCGTTTGCCAAGGCACCCAAGGCGCTGAATCCTTTCCCGGGTTTGCCGTTAATAAGCACTTTCAGCACTGCGACCTCCCAGCGATGGGGGACGGGCTGCCTCCCTTCAGGGCAAAGGGATGTTGGGGTGTTTCAGGCGGGGCCCTGAACTTGGAGGCAACCCCCCTCCTGCGTTGCACAATAACTTCATGGGATTTATAAACAATCCGGTGAATCACCCAAACGGCCCTAGGAGAAAGATTGAGAAAGCGGATAACAAATAGTTGATTTCGCAAGAGGTTAGGCTTGGATTAACCCGCGCCGAATGGCATAGCGCACGAGGCTGGCCGTTTCATGGATGTCGAGCTTGCGCATGAGCCGCGCCCTGTGCGACTCCGCTGTTTTTACGCTGATTCCCAGTTGCATCGCAATATCTTTGGTGGACTTTCCTTCGCCGACCAACTGAAGGACCTGGCGCTCGCGCGTGGAGAGGGGGTCCGGCGATACATAGGTTTTCGACAAATAAGCGTCCACGACCGCGCGCGATATGCTGGGGCTCAGATAAACTGATCCCTTGCAGACTTCACGGATTGCATGGATTAAATCGTCGGCAGCTTGACTTTTAAGTACATATCCCTTAACGCCCGCGCGCAGCGCTTCGGTCACATATTGGTCTTCGTCATGTTGTGTAAGAAGAATGACCTTCGTCTTCGGAGCGGACTTCATCAGCTCGCGAGCGGCATCCACGCCGTTCAGGAGCGGCATGGTAATGTCCAGGATGGCTATTTCCGGCTGGGCCTTTTCGGCCAGACGCACGGCTTCCTGTCCGTCAGAGGCCTCCGTTACTACCTGGATCCCTTGCTTTTCGAGCAAGGCCTTGAGCCCCTGACGGATTAACGCATGGTCATCCGCAAGCAAGACGCGAGTGGGCATCGTACTGAGGAAGGTTAAGGAGGATGGGCAACCCTAGGCAATCGGGTGGTTGCTTTCATTCGCTTGGGGCGAAAACCCTAAGCAACAAGACGGCTGCGGGGGCGAAATTCGCAGCGGGTCGTCTATAGTGTTGAAAATATTGCCTTTGGAAGGTATCCAGGGGAAAAAGAATGGGGCTCAGACTTGGGAGGCCAAAAGTTTGGGGAAAGCCCCCAAAGGAAGGTTGTAAAATGTAGCACTGTCTAGTTCTGGGTCCCTGCCCCTCTCCCAGAGAGCCAGAAGCGAGTACAATCGAAATCAAGAGCGGAAGCGTACGGGATAAGAATAGAAGAATTACGCAGAGCCATTGACGGCACGACAACTATGGGAACCGAGCGCCGTTGTGTGCAAAGGAAAAGGCCATGCGGGATTTCCTACTTCGAGTTCGAAGCGGGGAGTGGGGGGATTGTACTTGATGCATCCGAGAAAGGACTTGGGTTCCAAGCGGCCGTCGCGGTTCATCAATTAGGCCGTAACCGTATTTGGATTTCTCCTCGGCCAGAGGAGCGTATTGAACTCACGGGCGACGTGGTGTGGACGGATAGCTCACGAAAAACAGGCGGTTTGCGGTTCGTTGAAACTGGCGCGGATAGCAGCAAGAGGATCCGCAACTGGCTTGGGCAGCAGGAGGAGTCAGAAGCGTCTTCCCCCTCCGAAGGATTTCCACTGCCAGCTTGGGCAACCCTAGCGCTTGGTGACCTGCGGCGTGAAGACCGGCACGATGCAAGTATTCGGCGCTCGGCGGCTGTACCACGGGCAAGGACCAAAGTTGAAGAACGGCCGCTCGGGCTACATCCGATTCCAGGTTTGCCCTCTCTTTTTACTTCGAGCTTGCCGTGGCAACCACAGGATTCTCATACTTCCGGGAGGCGAATCGGGTACAGGATTGCGACAGGATTTCTTATCGGTGTCCTGGCGGTGGCGGGCGTGGTGCTTTTTGATATGTTTCGTCCGAAGGTCGGTGAATCGCTAATCCATTTGGGTGAGAAGATTAACGGGAGGGCAAATCTGCAACCGCAGAATTCTTCACCGCTGCCGAGTTCGACTCGGGCTCCGGCACGGACTTCCGCGACCAATGGAGCGAAGCCAAGTGCGGTCCAAACCGAAGCGAAGCCTGATGCGGTTCAAGGGAAGAACCCGGTAGATTCCGCTTTGCAAATTGATCCCTCAAAGCAGGCCAATGCGCAGACGCCGGATACGGCAATTCCTCGCACAGCGCCGACAACCAAAGAAGCTCCGAATCATTCGCCGAATCGGGAGGCTACAAGTTCGAGGCAAGATAGAAGCGCGGAAGCGACGCGTCTTTGGTCCGCGGTTGCTTCAGGCGATTCCTCCGCGGAGGTCGATCTCGCGCTACTTTACTTGAGGGGAGAGGGAGTTCCCCGGAATTGCGAACAAGCAAAAGTCTTGCTGCGGGCAGCGGCCAAAGGCGGAAGCAGCGAGGCTCGACAACAATTAAAGAAACTGCGGACAAGAGGCTGCCCGTAGTTTTTGCAAAGACTCTCCCGTCAAAGCACGAACGGTTCAAGACGGAATACGTTCTGCAACGCTTGCCAGAGAGTCTTCCTTGCTTGTCTAGGGTTGAATCAAACCTCGGCGGACGGCGTACCGAACAAGACTCGCGGTCTCGTGAATGTCTAATTTCTGCATGAGTCTCGTTCGATGAGATTCAGCTGTTTTCACGCTGATTCCTAAGAGCGAGGCGACATCCTTCGTGGACCTTCCTTCGGCAATGAGTTGCAAGACTTGCCGTTCCCGGGTCGTAAGGGGGTCGGTGGGCATTTGGGATTTCGTGCGGTAGGCTTCCACCACCGCGCGTGAAACGCCGGGGCTCAAATAAAACTGGCCACGGGAAACCTGTTGAATGGCGTGAACCAGATCGTTGGCCGCCTGACTTTTCAGGACATATCCTCGGACGCCGGCCTCGAGAGCCTCCCGGATATACTGGTCTTCTTCATGCTGTGTAAGCAAAATGGCCTTTGTCTTCGGGCAGGACCTGCCCATCTCGCGAACCGCGTCGATGCCGTTCAGCGTGGGCATGCTGATGTCCACGACAGCAACATCGGGATGCAGCGTCTCCGAATAGCGAACCGCTTCCTGGCCGTCGGAAGCCTCAGCAACTACCTGAAGCTTTTCCCGTTCGAGCAGGGATTTCAAGCCTTGACGTACTATGGTATGATCGTCAGCGAGCACTACTTTGATTGACATGATTATCCTCCATGGGAAGTCTGATTAGTATCTCGGTGCCACGTCTCTGCGAAGACTCAATCCAAAGGGTTCCGCCGATTGCGCTCAAACGCTCTCTCATCGCAACCAAACCCAATCCTTTGCGGTTGCCGGACGCCTGGACAGCTTGCGGATCAAAACCCGTGCCATCGTCGCGGATCGAGCAATGCAGCAGGTTGTCTTTGAGCCAAGCTCGAATCCAGATGCTTTTGGCTCGGGCGTGCTTGACGGCGTTGGTCAAGGCTTCCTGAACGACACGATAGAGCGTGGTTTCAACGGTGCCGGGCAACCTGCCGGAAAGCTTGGTTTCGATGTGAATGGGCAGATTTGCGCGCTTTGAAATTCCCTCGGCAAGAAAACGAATGGCGGGGATCCAGCCCAGATCGTCCAGAATCGTTGGGCGAAGCTCATGAGAATAGCGGCGCAAGTGTTTTTCGACTTCGTTAAGCAAGTCTTCAATCTGTGCGATTTGTGGTCGTTGAGCTTGCGGCAATTCCTGCGCGACATTGGCCAAAGCCAGGTGGACAGCGACCAGCAACTGCCCTGCTTCGTCGTGGACGGAATAAGCGATACGCTTGATCTCCTCCTCGAGCGTTTCGTTCAGCTGACGCAAAGCCTTTACGGCGTCCTGGAATCCCCGTTGCGCCATCTCATAGGGGGACACGCATTCCGACAAGAAATCAGAACTTGCATTTACCAAATGGGTTTGGGATCTCCTGTCAGGAGAGTTCTGGAACAACTCCTTGAGAGTCTGATGATGAATCGAAGCCAACTCGAGCAGACTCTTGCGTTCGGCAATGGCGCGCCGCCCGAGTTCGTACGCGCGGCCCAACACGGCTTCGCCTCCGCCCATCGCATAGTCACGGAGCGCCGCGGCGTATTCCGCCTGAAATTCCAAGCGCTCTTTTGTTTTTCGTCCGGGTTCCAGTTTCATGGATGAATCCCCGTTATGCGCAAGGCCAGCACGAGGGCGTCGTCATTGTGGCTGCAAAAGTCTTTCATAATTCTTTCCGCGGCTCTTTGCGGATTTTCCATGGGGGAAAGCGTCCTCACGAAGTCGGTGCGAACGCCGTCGGTGGCGAAGACCAGCAAGTCGCCCTGTGCCACGGGAAGCACCGCTGCCTGCAGCTGCGGCAGATGGTCGCCGACGACGCCCCCTCGCAGCAGGAGGGTCTCTTGCGAGCTGGTCTTCTTGTCGGCGCGCACCAGGACCCCCTGTACATTTCCGACACCGAGCCAGGTCATCAGGCCGTGCTTTACATCAACGGAAGCAAGACTCAAGACGACTCCTCGCGTCGAGCGCAATTTCTCGTGGCATTCAGCCACCAAAGGAATGATCGGTTCACCAACGCCATTTCCCAGCAAGGCAATCGCAGATTTGGCGGCATTGGCGGCCTCTGCGCCGTGGCCGATTCCATCGACTGCCGCAACCAAGACTCCGCTCGCGTTGCAGCGGACCAAATGCTGATCACCGGATTCGCTCTCTCCTGGGAGAACGAACTTCGCTACTCCATACTCGGCCATGGGACTTTTTATAGTCTCCACTTCTTCACCCCGACCGTAGTCCCCTGGCCTGGCTTGGAGACAATTTCAAATTCGTCCATCAACCGGCGAACTCCCGGCAATCCCAGGCCGAGACTGCCGGAAGTTGAAAAGCCGTCTCGCAAAGCTTGGCCAACATCGGGAATGCCCGGGCCGTTGTCAGTGGCAGTCACAGCGATCCCGACACGATTGCTTCCCTGGATGTCTTTCAAAATAACCTGGCCATTGCGAGCGTAGGAGACGATGTTTCTCGCGAGCTCCGAGATGGCCGTGGCAATGAGCGTGGCGTCGCCCGAGGAAAAGCCGAGCTCCAACGCGAGGGACCGTCCTTTTTGGCGAGCTAAGACGATGTCCTGGTCTGAACTGATGGTCACCCGGATTTCCATTCGGGACACTGAAGCTCACTCTCACTTCATAGTTTTGAACTTCTGGTTCAGATAAGCCAAACCTTCCTCCAAATCGAGGGCTGTGGCGACGCCTTCCAGAGTCAAACCGAGCTGCACCATCGCAAAGGCGACTTCCGGTTGAATTCCAACAATGACGGTTTCCGCGCCGCGCAGACGGATGATGTGGGCAATCTCACGCAACGTGCGCGAGGCGAAGGAGTCCATGACGTCCATGGCGGTTACGTCCACGATGACGCCGCGAGAACGGAATCTCACTACCTGCTGCACGAGGGCACTACGCAGCTGGTTGAGGTCTGCATCGGAGAGGGCGGCCTGAAACGTCGCGATGAGGACGGCCCCCTGCTTGAGAATAGGAACTTCCACTTTGCCTTTTTCCCCCGGCTGTTTAGCTTGGCTCTGCCAACGCGGCTACCTTGTATCCCAGCAGGCGCTCAGCTTGTTCGATACCGCCTTGGAGGTCGCCGACCGTGTTCATTTTGCCGAGGTCCACGCCGATGGTTACTAGAGTCTGGGCGATCTCCGGAGACAAGCCGGTGACAATGACTGTTGCGCCAAGCAACCGCGAAGCTTCGACCGTTTGCACCAAGTGGTTGGCGACCGTAACGTCCATGGCCGCCACGCCTGTGATATCAATGACGACGACCTTTGCACGATTCGTGCGAATCCCGCGGAGCAGTTGCTCAGTCAACTGCCGGGCGCGCTGCGGGTCGATCACGCCGATAATCGGGAGAATCAGGAGCCGCTCACGAACCTGCAAGACTGGCGTAGAGAGTTCACGAATGGCTTCTTGCTGCTGGCGAATGACGCGCTCGCGCTCCTGAACGAAACCAACCGCCACAGTGTTGGCGATGCGGTTTGCCGCCGGCTCGTACGCGTCCAGGATGCGGTTGAGCTTTTTGAAATCGGTCTGGTACTTTGCGAAGAGAGAGCGCGCCAGCACGTCGCGAAGGAGGAGAACGATTCCCACGACTTCGTGCGTTTCAACGCCTCGCGGGATGATGCGTTCGGAAAGATTTCGCGCGTAAGCCTGTAGCGCTTCGAAGGTTTCGGTCTCGAGAGCTTCCACGTAGCTGTCATACACCGACGTCGCTTCGGCGAAGATTTCTTCCTTGGTCATGGCCGTGAGCAATCGCGTTTCAGAAATGCGGTTGACCCACTCTTCGCGAAGCTGAGTTCGGTTCTGGCGGAGGTGTGCCACCAGTTCTCGAAGCAGCTCGGACGATTCATCTCGCTTGGCCATAAGATTATTCTCCTCGTCTGAAGCCGCAAGAGACGTGGCGGCTCACACCCCCGTTGGTGTACAAACAGCCTAGGTGAATATCATCCCCAACCTGAGTACCTCAAGCAAGTAAACGCCTGAAAGCGACTCAGGTAAAGACCCTAATTTTACAACCAATATGGACACAGTTCGAAGCCAACCATACACGATCTCATTCTGAGATCTGAGAAGAGTGGGTGTCCATAGAGGATTCTCTTGAGACCTATCTCCCATGAATTCTGTAGATTAAGCCTCCCCTACAGACCTAAAAGGGGAGGCAAATGGTCGTACCGATACTCAGGCAAAAGCCGCAGATACTATTCGGGGATTTACCTGGGCCATGGGGAATTACCCTTGGTTCGCCCACAGACATGTTTTCCTTGTTCAGTTCGGTGTCCTGCTTCAACATGCGAGCATGGGGTCGATTCTGGAAATTCGCGATCTCCGAGTGGCTTATCGCTCGCGGAACGGAGACCTTTCTCGTGCGCTCGACGGAGTCAGTTTTTTTCTGGGACCGGGAGAGGTCTTGGGTGTCCTTGGAGAATCGGGCTCGGGAAAAAGCACGCTGGCGCTATCGCTGCTGGGGTTGTTGCCCCGGGACTCCGTTGTTGCCAGCGGCGCTGTTTTGTTTCAAGGAAGGGATCTTCTCAAAGCGGAGCCCCGTGAGCTTCAGGCCATTCGCGGCAAAAACATTTCGTTGATTTTTCAAGAACCGTCCGTTGCTCTTCATCCAACCATGCGCGTTGGCCGGCAGGTTCGCCAAATATTGGACGCGCATGGAATGGGGGATAGGGACGAGTTAGTTCGGAGAACACGCGAAGTTTTTGAGACTCTTTTTGCGGAGGAGGCAGAGCGCATCGCGCGGTCTTATCCCCACCAGCTCAGCGGCGGACAGCGCCAGCGCGTTCTGATTGCCCAGGCGATTGCTTGCCGGCCTTCCGTGGTAATTGCAGATGAACCCACAGCGTCGCTCGATCCCACAACGCAGAAGGAAATCCTGGATGTTTTTCGAGGGCTTCGAAAAAACCTGGGTCTCACGATGATTTTCATTACACACAATCCGGCTCTGCTTTCCGGGTTTGCCGATCGTGTCCTGGTTTTCTACGCCGGAAGGGTTGCGGAGTTGGGACCGGCCAAGCGGGTGCTGACTTCGCCCAAACATCCCTACACACAAGCACTATTCCGATCGATTCCGCCTCTTGATGAGCCGCACGATGCCGGTGAGAGAAGTCTTCCCACGATACCTCCTGACCCTAACCGGTCATTCCCGCCTCGGTCAGGCTGTCCTTTTGAGCCCCGATGCCCCGAGCGAATGGAGATTTGCAAATCCAGGGATCCGGGGTTTGTGAGTTTAAGCGAATCCCACATGGTTTCGTGTTTCCGGTATGAAAACCAATGAACACTGCCGGACGCGATAAGGGTATGCAGCCACTGCTCGAAGTGGAGAATCTGGTGAAGACTTACTCCAGAAGAAGGCTTGCCGGCTCAGGGGAAGGAGTGCGAGCGCTCGACGGAGTGTCCTTCTCCATTTTTCGCGGAACCACGCTAGCAATTGTGGGTGAATCTGGCTCGGGGAAGAGCACGCTGGCCTTTTGCCTGGCATGTTTGGAGAAACCTACGTCGGGCGCCATACGATTTGAGGATAAGGACATAGTCACGCTGAGCGAAAAGGATCTTCGAGCAATCCGGCGGCAAATGCAGCTGATCTTTCAAGATCCGGCAAGCTCCTTCAATCCTAGGTGGGGAGTCGGGGAAATCTTGATTGAACCGCTGGCATTGCAGGGAAATCTCGGCCGCGACGAAATGAGGACACGGGCTCACGCCCTATTGGAGCAAGTTGGTCTCTCGTCCAGTATGGAAGCGAAACTAGCTTCGGAGTTGAGCGGAGGGCAACGGCAACGCCTTGCGATTGCGCGCGCGTTAATGCTCGAGCCGAAGGTGCTCATTCTTGATGAAGCCCTTTCGGCGCTTGATTGCTCCGTGCAGGCGCAAATCGCGAATCTTCTGGTGGATCTACAAAGCTCCTGCGGAATGACGTATCTCTTCATCACCCATGACCTGGCTATGGCCGCGCATCTAGCCGACGAGATCGCGGTAATGAGTAAAGGCCGGATTGTGGAGCATGGCGCGCCCAACAAAATCCTGAATCAGCCCCAGAGTGTGATTACGCGGGAGCTTTTGGCAGCTGTGCCACGCCTGGGCTTTGCGGGAACGCGGGTAGCGGAGTCCTGATGCCTTATTTGCTGCGCAGATTCGGGCACGCCATTTTTCTGCTTATTGGAGTTTCCGTACTTGCTTTTGTATTTACGGTCCTTGCTCCCGGAAACTACTTTGACGAAATGCGCCTGAACCCGCAGATTGCTCCGGAATCCATCGTCGCGCTTAAAACCCAGTATGAAGTGGACCGGCCCCTGCCTGTGCGCTACCTCCACTGGGTGGGTTCGGTGCTCCGCGGCGACATGGGATTTTCGTTTGCCTATAACAGCCCTGTGGCGCCGCTGCTGTTCATTCGCGCGCGAAATACTTTGCTTTTGACGATAACGGCCATGCTTCTTGCCTGGGGGATAGCGCTGCCATTGGGCATCTGGAGCGCCGAACATCAAGGCGGCGTGCCTGACCGCCTGGTTTCGTCGGGAACGGCCGCGCTCATGGTAATTCCGGATTTGGCGCTGTCGTTGGGTCTCTTGGTCGTTGCCGTTAAAAGCGGATGGTTCCCGATGGGAGGAATGGTATCGCTTCAATTTGAAAGCCTCTCGTTTCTTGGGAAGATTCGCGATTTGTTTCTTCACATGGCTTTACCGATTGCGGCACTCGTGATTTCCGTTCTCCCGCTGCTTGTTCGCCATGTGCGCGCGGCCATCGCAGAGGTGCTAGATGCTCCGTTTCTTTTGGCTGCGCAGGGACACGGTATCCCCCGACGAACCTTGCTGTACGGATATGCGCTGCCCGCCGCGGCAAATCCGCTGATTTCTCTCTTCGGATTCAGTGTCGGAACGTTGTTGAGCGGTTCGTTGCTCGTTGAGGTGGTGATGAGCTGGCCCGGGCTCGGGCCCTTCTTGCTCGAAGCCATCTTGGCGCGCGATTTGTACGTTGTCATCGGCGGCGTTCTGCTCTCCACGCTTTTCCTTGTCGGCGGGAATTTCCTGGCGGACCTGCTTCTCTATTGGGCGGATCCGCGGATTCGAACGGAGGCCGGCACTTGAAAGGGAAGCGCGCCATCTCGAATTGGATTGTTCTTCTTGTTGCGCTCCATGCAATTGTGATCCTTGGCGGATTTTTTGCGCCATATGATCCGGCGGAGCAGGACCGAAAGAGCCCTTACCTGCCGCCCATGCGGATTCATTTTGTGGATGCCGAAGGTCATTTTCATGAGCGGCCGTTTGTTTATTCGCTGCAGCTTGGTGAAGGTTCGTATGACAAATATGAGGAGAATACCGCTCGGCCTCTTGCGCTAAGGTTTTTCGTGCAGGGTGCGCGTTATCGCCTGCTTGGGTTTGTGCCAGCGCGTCTGCATCTATTCGGGACGGGAAGCGAAAGGATATATCTGCTCGGCAGCGACTCGTATGGGCGCGATCAGTTGTCGCGGTTTCTCTATGGTGGACAGGTTTCCTTGTTCGCTGGACTCTTGGGCGCTGGGATCACGCTGCTCCTCGGGCTGTGCGTTGGTGCGATAGCAGGTTATTACGGAGGCTGGCGAGACGACTTGCTCATGCGTCTCGCGGAGCTTTTTTTGGCTTTGCCGTGGCTTTACCTTCTTTTTGCGCTTCGCGCTTTCTTGCCGCTTAGTGTGAGCCCGCTCCAGGCTTTTCTGCTCATCATCGCCGTGCTCGGGGCTGTAGGATGGGCGCGGCCAGCGCGGCTGGTTCGGGGAGTCGTGCTCAGCGCCAAAGAGAGGGACTTCGTGCGCGCGGCACGCGGATTCGGAGCTACGAGCGGATATTTGTTGCGCCGCCATATTCTTCCTGAGGCGTCTAGCGTGCTGATGACGCAGGCGGCGATTCTCGTACCGCAGTTCGTTCTTGCGGAAATGACGCTTTCTTTTCTTGGCCTCGGTGTTCCTGAGCCGGTTCCAAGCTGGGGAAATCTTCTCTCCAGCCTGCAGCAATACAGCGTCCTCGTTTCTTACTGGTGGATGTATTTGCCCGCATTAGTCATGGTGCCTTACTTTCTAGGATACCTGGGGCTGGGGAGCAGGTTGCAGCAGCACGAAGAGCCGTACAAGATAGGGAAGTAGTTTGGGAGCGTAGAGTGGACACAGCTAGAGCAAATTGCTCGTTGCGAATAGTTGCGCGGGGATTGCTCTTGGCGTTTGTCTGGATCCTTGCTTGGCCCGTTGCTGCTTTCCCTCAGCAAAAGAATTCGAAAGAAGAATTTCTTGTATTGCCGGGAGAGATTGGCCGTTCCGGGGGAAGGATCGCCGTTTCTCTGCGTGCAGAGCCAAAAACTCTCAACCCGTTGATTGCTGCTGAAACACCGTCGCGAGAGATCATTGGCGTGATGCAGGCGGACCTGGTTCACATCAACCGCGCGACACAATTGACGGAGACTGCGCTTGCGAAGTCCTGGAAGATTTCGCCGGATGGGCTGCAATACACGCTGGTGTTGCGGCGTGGACTAAAGTTTTCCGATGGCTTTCCGCTGGATGCCGACGACGTTTTGTTCACTTTTCAAGTGTATTTGAATGAAAAAGTACACGCGCCACAGCGCGACCTGCTGCTCTTCGAAGGCAAACCGATTAGTGTCCGTAAAGTAGACTTGCAAACCATCGTTTTTGAGCTCCCGAAGCCCTACGGCGTGGCGGAGAGACTTTTTGATGGGTTGGCGATTCTCCCTAAACATCTTCTGGAAAAGCCGTACGAAGAAGGGAAGATCGGGCAACTCGGGACTCTGGCGACTCCTCCAAATCAGTGGGCGGGCCTCGGCCCCTTCCGGTTGAAAGAATATGTGGCAGGGCAACGATTGGTGCTGGAGAGCAACCCCTATTACTGGAAAACTGATGCGAAAGGGAATCGATTGCCGTACCTTGACGAGTTGGTTTTTCTTTTTGTGCCGAGCGCAGACGCTCAAGTTTTGAGGTTCCAGTCCGGAGAGACGGAGTTGATCAGCCGGTTAAGCGCAGAGAATTTTTCCGTGCTGTCGCGGGAGCAAAAAGACTACACCATGGTAGACGCCGGACCCGGACTCGAATACAACTTTCTCTTTTTCAATTTGAGCGAGCCCGGAGAGAAGACTTCGGCAAGAACTCTTCAAGAATTAAAGTGGTTCCGGGAAGTGAAGTTCCGGCAAGCTGTGTCGGCGGCCATTGACCGCGAGGCGATTGTGCGCTTGGTTTACCAAGGGCGGGGCAGTGCGCTTTGGGGGCTGGTCCCACCTGGGAACCGGCGTT
>QHYL01000543.1 GCA_003224105.1 Acidobacteriota bacterium
GAAGTCGGCTCCACGCTCTTCGAAGCCATCTGCTTGCTCCCCGAGTACGGACTGACGCGCGCGGACACGCGCTTGCTCCAGGAAAACGCCGCGGAGATCGTGTCGCGCATTCCGTCGCCCGTGCGCGTGGCGGAACTCGGCAGCGGCTCGGGAAAAAAGACGCGCTGGATTCTCGAAGCGCTTTCGCGGCGGCAAATCACTTATTACTACCCCATCGAAATTTCGCCGCATGCGCTGGCCGCGTGTGAAAAAGAACTGGCGCAAATGGATTTGGTCAGCGTCGTTGGATTCGAGCAGCCCTACCTTGAGGGTTTGCGCTCCGTTGCAGCGGGACGCGGCGACCGCGACCACATTCTCGTGCTGTTTCTCGGCAGCACTATCGGCAATTTCGACCGCGATGCGGGCGAAGAGTTTCTGCATCAAGTGCGCGAGACCCTGCGCCTCGGCGATGCACTGCTGCTGGGAACCGATTTAGAGAAACCCGTCGAGCTGCAGCTCCTGGCCTATGACGATCCCGCGGGCGTCACAGCGGCGTTCAATTTGAATTTACTTGCGCGCCTCAACCGCGAACTCGGCGCGGACTTTGACTTGAGCTGCTACCGCCACGAGGCGCGATGGAATTACGCGGATCGCCGTATCGAAATGCATCTGCGCTCCACCTCCCGGCAAAGCGTGCGCATCCCCGCAGCCAACCTGCGAGTCGTCCTCGACGAAGACGAAACGATTTGGACCGAAAGCTCCCACAAATACAAAGCCGAGGAAATCCCCGAGATGGCGGCGCGCACCGGCTTCCGCTGCGATGCCCAGTGGCTCGACTCCGAATGGCCCTTCGCCCAGAACCTCCTCCTCGCCGAGTAACCTGGCTCAATCCTCTCCGCGGTTCTTTCGCGACTCTTGCGTCCCGGTGTCCGTACCGGGAAGACCCGTTCTTTTTTGTCGTTCATTCCGGCCCGCAACCTACATCTTGTCGTAGACGATGGTTCGCGCTTTCGGCTGGCCGGTTTCGCGAATCGTGAGCGTCAGCATTTTTCCATCGGGAGAGACTTCGTATTTTGCATGGTTCATGACTTGGCCTTTCACTTTGTCGGTAATTTCCAAAGTGCGCGCGTCCACGCGTTTGCCAGAGGACATCGAGCCAGGCGCCACGTTCGGCCCTTTCTCCTCGTAATCCTTCCCGTCGAATTTCATACTAAGCACGTCTTGATACGCAGGCGTATTGAAACTCAATCCATCGCCTTCGTAGGGTTCGATATCCCATTCATCCGGGGAAGTGTATTTCACGTCCGTAGCCTCCCATGTGCCGCTCCAGCCCTTGCCCCCGCTCACTTTCTTCCAGACGGCGGTGAAGTCCGAGGTCGTGCCGTCGGGCTTGGTTTCCGTTCCCTTGATCGTCTGCATTTGCCCGTCATCGGAAAGCGTATGAGTCATGGAACTGATCACCCGGCCGTCCTTCTTGATCACCATACTCCAACTGTTACTCCCCTCCGGGAACATGGATATCGTCCGTCCGAAGCTGACCGTCTGGTAGGTGCCATCGTGGCTGATCGTGTCTGACCCCTCGCCGGATCCCCATTTGTATTCGCTGCCGTGGAGGTGCTGAATCTTGATTTGCTCGCCGGCAAAATCGCTCTTCTCTAAGTTGAGCTTCCATTTTCCGCAAAAAGGATCGTCGGAAGCCCACAGCGTGCCCGCCAGCGAGCAGGCAAGCGCCAGTGAGAAATAGAACCGTCTCATCGGTTACCTCCGGCGGCGTATTATAGCCAAAAGTTTTACCACTACAAGCGCCCCGCCTCTCCTGTCATTTGCGCTTTTGCATCTCGGATGAGTTTATGGGACCGAACCCGGTCGCGACTCCTCTGCTTTCTGCTTTCTCTTTATTTCCTACTTCCCCGCCCTGCACGGCAATGGAGCGCTGCAACCCCTTTAAACATTCAAACACTCATTGCCGTCGATTTTCACCCATCCCGGCTTTCTTTGCTTTCATGCACTTACGAACTGCCCAATTTGCAAGCCCTTTGTTTTCTTATCTATCCAACAGTGGGGGTGGGTGCGTGCGTAGGGGCGTGCCAACAGAAAACCGGGGCGAGGCCCGGCCGTTCAAGGAACTCAGGTCTAGAACGCTTCGAGGCGCCAGACGAGGCGGGTGGACCAGACTTTTTGCGTGGTGAGCGGCGGATGCCAGACGGCGAGAATCTGCGAGCCTTGATAGACGCGCTCGAAGCCTTCTTCGGATTCGGAAACGGTTTCAATCGGCGCGACCCAGAACCCTTCGGACAAAGGCGCGTGCAACGCGACGCGAACGCGCTGCCAGCCGTCTTCCATGCGCAGAATGGGTGCAGGCAGAACCCCGCTGAAGCGAAGATTTGTGCGGCCGTCGGGAGTCTCGAAGAAGCGGTCCGGCTCCGTGGGCGCAAGAAGATTGATGATGGATTCGATGCCCACCGCGACCGGTTTTTCCAGAAGCTCTTTGAGCTTGAGCTGAATCTCGCAGGCGACTTCAAAGCCGTCCGGCAATGAATGAAACGAGAAATGCTTGAAGAGCAGAAGTTTTTGCGCCGCGGATTCCGCTTTGCCGCGGAGATGCAGCGAGTCTGCGCGGAAAAGATCGGCGTTGAGAGAGGCGGAAGTTTTCACGGTGAATGCGCCGCCGGCAAAACCAGCGTCTTCGCGCAGCTCGAGAGTTTCGTAGTCCGCCTGGGTGCGCGAAGGATCGAAAATCAGGATGCGGAAGGCGTGGCGCGGCCAGCGGTCATAGCGAAGAAAGCGCTCGAGGCCAGGCTCCTTGACGCGGGTTTGCTCGTGAATGGAGACGGCCGCGCCGGTGGCGCCGGCTCCCGCGGCTTCGCGCAAGCGCGCGTGATAAGCCTCGGGGCGGCGCAGGATGGAATTGACGAGCGTGGCAGCGGCGGAACGAAAATCCAGCGCGGCAATAGTTCCGCCGTCGCTGGGCTTCAGAAGCGCCTGAAATCCCGGCGACGTGAAGAGCAGCTCGTTCGCGCCATCGGCGTCGTAGTCGAGCATTTCCACACGTGGAGCGGACGCGCCGGGAGTGAGGCGGTCAGCAATCGCCTCGGCGCGAATAAGATTGCGAGCGGGATCGGTGCGGAGATGCGGCGCGTAGATGCCGCCGAAAATGCCGTGCCAGTAGGCGTCGTTGCATTGGGCGCGCAAGAGCAAATCGCGCGCTTGCGCCAGGTCCGAAGCCTGCTTTTCGCGCTGGTCACAAACGGGGGCGGCAGAAGCGGCAGCAATTCGCGCGGAGACGTGCAGCATTTTTTTGTGCAGCAGGTTGGACTCGGGATATTTGCGAAAAAAGCCGCGCCACGAGCCGCCGCGCAAGAATGCGAGCACTTCCGGGCGTGAACTAAATTCCTGGAGCACGGCGTGATACCGCTGCCGCACGCGCGTGGGAAAAACCCACTCCATCATTTCCGTGTAAGAAGCTGTGGGAAGATCGGCGCGGCCCAGGGGAGAATGCGAAGCGAGGTATTCGCCGGGGGTGCACACATTGAGCCAATCCGAGTTTTTTTCAAGCGCGGCAAAAAAATCGGAGAGCCAACCATCCTGGTAACAGAGCTTGTGAGTGCCGGGCCAGACGCCGAACTTTTCCATGTCGTCGCCCATGGCCGCCAAGCCGCCGGGATGAACGTTGGCCGCTTCGCGCAAGAAGGTGATCACCTCTTCGACTTTGCCGAAGGGGACGATGTAGCGCAGCTTCTTCTGGCCGGGGTAGAGCCACACGCTTTTGCCGCGGTCCTCTGCGATGTACGCGCCGAAAAGCTCCTCGGGCTCAAAGCCGGCGGCGAGGAAATGCATGTCATCCACCAGGGTGTAGGCCACGTTGGCGGAAGCGAGGGCAGTGGGAAGCTGCGGCTCCCAGACGCGCTCGGCAAGCCATGCGCCGTTGGGCCGCTGCCCAAAATGTTTTTCGAGATAGCAGGAAAGTCGCGTGATTTGTTCCAACTGGTCTTCGGGCGGAATGGAGACAAGAATCGGTTCGTAGAACCCGCCGCCGACGAGTTCCACTTGGCCGCTTTGGGCCAGTTTTTTCAGGCGCACGAAATATTCGGGGTGGTACTGCTCAATCCAAGTTAAAAGCGGCCCGGAATAATGAAGACCAAGGTGAATGCCTGGATGTTCTTCGAGATGCTGCAAAAACGGGAGATACGAATCGGCGTACGCTTTTTCGAAAACATGTTCGAAATTGCCGCAGGGCTGGTGAGCGTGAATGAGAAGAGCAAGATGGAAGGTCTGCGGCATGGGGACAGTTTTTTCTTTCTAGGTCTTTCTTCCTACCATGATAGCAAGCGGCGCGATTTTATGAATTCAATCCGCTGATGGAGTGCAGCAAATATGTAACTTGAGGAACTAGCCCGGATTTCTCACCAGGATGAGCAAAGGCGTTTTGCTTTGAAGTAGAAAAAGGCCGTCATCTCAGGCATAACTGCGTTATCGAGACGTAGTCGATGCCAAGAGAAGGGCGGCCTTTCTGATGACAGAGTGTAACCAGTCGCAGTTCGAGTTTGAAGCGCATTTTTCGCGCCGGGTGGTGGCGGAGTTTTCCGGCGAGCGGCTGACGACCGAGGGCGGGGCGCTGCTGTTGCGCGCGGCCGACCGCAAGATGGGGTTGCTACGGCGCGTGGTGCGCTGCTTCCGCGATGCGCGCGATCCGCAACGCATTGAGCATGAGCTTTCCGAGATGCTGGCGCAACGCATCTATGGCTTGGCGTTGGGCTATGAAGATCTGAACGATCACGAGCAACTGCGCAACGATCCGCTCTTGGGGGTGCTGGCGGGGAAGAAAGATTTGGGGGAGCCGCTGGCCGGCAAGAGCACGCTGAACCGGCTGGAGCTGACGCCGGTTGGTTCACCCTGCGCGGAACGCTACAACAAGATCAGCTACTCTCCCGAAGCGCTCGACGAACTGCTGGTCGACCTTTTTCTGGAAGCGCACCGGCAAGCGCCGCGCGAGATCGTGCTGGACCTGGACGCCACCGACACGCCGCTGCACGGACGGCAGGAAGCGCGTTTTTTTCACGGCTACTACGGACACTACTGCTATCTGCCGTTGTACGTGTTCTGCGGG
>QHYL01000544.1 GCA_003224105.1 Acidobacteriota bacterium
AACACGTTCATCCATAACCGAACACTCCTTCCAAGGCATTCACTCCCTCCCCTAAAGGGAAAAAGTGTCACCCATGTGTCCGGTACAATGTGTTACCTATGTCTCAGGCCGCTCATTCACACGCGGGCTAGCCGTTTTGCTATGATTCTTATCGTCCCAGAATAGTGGTGCAAGTATGACCCTCCTCCTGTGCTCCGCCCTCTCTTTATTCCTCGCTTCTGTCAGTGTGGCTTCAACGCCACCTGCTGTCGCTTCCACGCAACCCAAAGCGTCTCCCATCATTGTCATTGGATTCGTCGGCGGTTTCGTCAAACACGACAACCCCGTCCACAGCGAAGTCCAGCTTGCCGCGCGGCTCCGCCAGGATTACCCCTCGGGCATACAAGTAGAAGTTTTCGAGAATCACCACCGCGAAAAGGCTCACGAGCAGATATTGCGATCGCTGGACGCCAACGAGGATGGTTCCCTTTCGGCCGAAGAAAAACAGCAGGCTCGCATCATCATTTACGGCCACAGTTGGGGCGCTTCCGAAACCGTGGCTCTGGCGCGCGAGCTGGAAAAAGACGGAATCCCGGTGCTCCTCACCATTCAGGTAGACAGCATCTCTAAAGCCAATCAAAACGATATGATGATTCCAGCGAACGTCTCGCAGGCCGCTAATTTTTATCAGCCGAGTGGTCTTTTCCGTGGGCGTCCGGAAATCCTGCCAGCCGATCCGGCGCGCACTCAAATTATCGGGAATTTTCGTTTTGACTATAAGGCTCTCCCAGTCAGTTGCCCGCTCTACCCCTGGTTTGACCGTCTCTTCATGAAGTCGCACGTCGAAATCGAATGTGATCCGCGTGTCTGGAACCAAATCGAATCACTGATTCGTGCAAAACTGCCCTCTCCTTCGGGAAGCGTTTCGGCTAGATAAAGACCTCTTCTTGGGTAATTGTTTTCGAAGAAAAGTTGGCGAGGAAAAGCGAGGTGTCTAGGTCCACTTAATCATCATTGCCGCCCTCAGAACTCGCCCCGCCCTTGGCGAGTTTGTCCGAAGAGCGATATTTGCTGGCGACTATAGCGTTTCTCAGGCGCGCCTGCTGCAGAAGTTCCCAATCGTCTTCAAACTCGGGCATCGTCTCGCGCCTGTGCTTCGGGCTTTTCAAGACGCCTTCGGCGCGCCAAAGCAGCAACGAATACGCCCATTGAGTATCCGAATCCCTCGCAAGAATGTTGTTCGCGCTCAGTCCCACCTCGAAAGCCTGGCCCTTGTTCGCAACCTCTATCCACACCGCCCCGTTGGCGTCCAAACGAGGCTTGCCCACCTTGGCCGCACGCTTGAAAAAGCGACGGAGGTCCGCTGGCTCCCCGCCAGCTTCCGTCCGGCCCCTCTCCCCCAATAACGGGTCCAACTCCTGCCGGTATCTTTTCCATTCGGCGGAAGTGCCGACAATCTGCGCTTGTTCGCCCTCAAGCGCCTTATCGGACCGCGGCGCGTAACCGGTATTTTCGGCTTCGCCGGGATGCTTTTCGAACTCGCGCTCAGGGTTGAACCGGCCCGTCAGAAGGTAAGACGCGGCTACCACCGGCACTCCATAATCCGCGAAAATCAGCATGGGAATGAGGAGCTTCTTGGAACGGTACAACTGTTCGGTTACCGCTCGGACGTCACTGCTCCGTTTGATCGTGCCGGGCACTTGCGCAAAGTGCAACACGCGAAGATTCAGTTTGGGATTCCGGTCCGAATAGCGAACAAGCGATCGCGCAATAGCCTTCGGCGTGGTCATCCCAAAGTCGTTGAGGTAATCGGTACTAGCCGCGTGCGGGAAATAGGTATTAATGACCCGCTTTGTGAAGTCCGCACAATTCCGGGTTACGCCGTTAAAGTGATTCTTGTTGGGCGACGCATTGAATTGCGCGATCAGCGCTTCGTCTTGCTCCACTGTCGTATCGATCACGAAAACGTACATGCCGCGAATGAGCGTCGCCCCGACCATCTCTCTCCACTCCGCTTTGGAGCTTGTTGAGCACGGCGGGCCGTCACAATACCCCTGCAGATACTTCGCTCTGTATCTCTCTTCCAATAGATTCTTCACCGCATAAGATCCAAAAAGCGGGCGAAACCGGGGATCCTCCACTCCATACAGGTAGATATTGAGCGGCACGATATTCCATTCGAAGCCCTGCGACTCGCCGATGTTGATGTAATTGCTCATCACCGAGCCACTCTCGTCCGAACGGCACAGCCTTAACCACACCGGCGACTCCGGGCAGATTCGCGAAAAATAGACTGCGCTATGCCCCGTACCGGAAATCCTGTCCATACTCGTGCCCAGCGACTCATTCAGCACAATGCCCACATCGCCCCGGGCGCGCGGACACGTCAGGCTGGCAAGCACGAGCATAAGTGCGAGCGAGAAGAAGCCTTTAGAGAGCACCCGTTCGAGCAAACGCTCCTCCCTTTGCAGAGCCGCGAGCGGAAAGACGAGGTCCTAGGCCCATAAACTCCATGTTCCTATAAACACATTCACAGGCTTTTTGTTGTTGCCAAAAAGGGAATAATTAGTGGCGCACTTTCGGCATTTAACTCTCTATTTAAGAGTAGCAAGCTGATCTACAGTCGGGCTGGAAAGCAACGTCACTCGCTTTTCCTAACCGAAGCTCCCGCCAAAGAAAAAAACCGACGGCCGGGCACATCCCCGGCGCAACTCATTCATAATGCAAAGGTTATTGCTTATTCAGCAGGACGGACAGCACTGGGGCTTGAAGGGATACGGCGGGTGCAATCAACCAAGGACTAGAAGCTTCAATGAACGCAAGCCTTCGAGGAGCCCTACTTTGTCTCCGTAAGCGATGGGACCTTCGCTTCGCGCAAGAATCTCGCTGACTCTTCCGGCGGCGTAGGATTTATATAGAACCCCGTTCCCCACTCGAATCCGGCCACTTTCGTCAGCTTAGGGATAATCTCGATGTGCCAGTGATAGTGATCGTTGATCTCTTCCCCGATCGGCGACGTGTGAATCATGAAGTTGTAGGCTGGCCGGTCCAGTACTTCGTCAAGCCGCATTAACGTGTCCTTCAGCATCCGGGCCAGGCTGGCGTAAATCGAGCTTTGGTTGTTTTCGTAGGACGAGCTATGCATTTTCGGCAGTAACCACATTTCAAACGGGAATCGCGGCGCATACGGCGACAGAGAGATGAAGTGCTCGTTCTCGCCAATCGCCCGCTCACCCGTGTCCCGCTCCTGCCGGATGATATCGCAGAAAATACAGCGCTCTTTTTCGTCGTAATAATGCCAGCAGTTGTCCACCTCTTCGCGCACGCGCCGCGGCACGATGGGCAGCGCAATCAATTGCGAGTGCGGATGCTCCACCGTCGCCCCTGCCGCTTCGCCATGGTTTTTGAAAATCAAAATGTAGCGGAAGCGTTTGTCGTTCTTCAGGTCCAGCATGCGGTCCCGGTATCCCCACAGCACGTCTTCCACAGCGCGCTCTGGGAGCGTCGCCAGCGTGGCGGCGTGATCCGGCGATTCAATGACCACTTCGTGCGCGCCGATTCCGTTCATCTTGTCGAACAGGCCTTCTCCTTCGCGGTCCAGCTCGCCTTCGATCCCCAGCGCCGGAAAGCGGTTCGGCACCACGCGCAGCTTCCATCCCGGCGTGTTCGCTCCTCCCCCATTTCGCCCGTATACCAGCACTTCCGGAGGCGTCTTGGACTCATTGCCGAGGCAGAAGGGACAATTCTTCGGCTCTCGCGCGATGACGCTTTCGCGCAGAAAGTCGTTTGGCCGCTTTCCGCGCTCCGTTGAAATAATCACCCATCGACCCGTGATGGGGTCTTTGCGTAACTCCGGCAAGTCTCTTTCCTCCTCAATAATTTGATTCTGGGTTGTCTCTGCAGGTGACTCGAAACGCTTCCATCCACTTCGCCCGTAAACACACCCTGCCGCTCTACATCATCATCTCATGCCGGAGCGGTTTCTCGCACAACCTATCCCATCGTCTTATTCTTATTGACGTGGGTAAATGAATTCGCCGGAGGGATCTCTCCGTTTTACGGCCTTCACTTGGCCGTTTTCCGTGACGAACTCAAAAATGATGTCGGCAAATTGCGCCGTGCGGAATTGCAAGCCTTTCACAGGAATCAGCTTTTGTGGCGGCCCACCAGGAAAAACCAGCGCAAGTCCTGCCCCAGGCTGATACACCACCTCAAATTTCACCTTGCTTGGCGTCAGGTACGTCCCCGCCAGCTTCTCCAGCACTTTGGGATCCAGCGTCTCCGGCTTGCGCGTGAAAACTACTTCTGCCTGGTCCAGCGAAATCACCGCTTGATCGACATCCCCTTGAGGGTTTGTTCGGAAATTCACTGAGAACTTTCCATACTCCTCGTCATCCGGTGTGTCGAACCGGTCGTAGTGAAAATGGCTCATCGGAAAATGGAAATCGTGAAAGCCAAATTGCAATTGATCTCCTTGCAGCCCGATCTTCAGAATGCCGTACGCCGAATTCTCGTACTCACCGGCATAATCTCCAAGCGCATGCGATGGCTTGGTGTTCGCCACGCGGTCTGCGCCTGCTTTCGTCCGGGATTCTGTTGCCGCTTTCTTGTTGGCAAGCCGCTGTTGGAGCTGCCGTTGACTCCACGGCGTCTGATCCATCCCCAGCAGCCGCTCGTACACGTTGTAGCTGATGATGTTGTAAAGCGGGGCGCTGTGATCCGTCTGAACCAGCACGATCACGCCAATCTTGTCGTTGGGCATAAACGAAATCTGCGAGTGAAATCCCGGCAGGTCCCCGCCGTGAAACGCCAGCAGTTTTCCTCGATAAGAGGCCGTCTGGCGTCCCATTCCGTACGCGGAATTCAGGACTTCCCAATATCCCAGGGCTTCGCCGGCAGCGTTTGGCAGCGCAATCGCGGGCTGCAGCGTGGCTTTCAACACACTTGCCGGCAATACTTGCTTCCCGTTGTATTTCCCTTCGTTCATCAACGCAATCAGCCAGTGCGACAATTCATCAATATTCGAAATGATCGCGCCCGCGGGAGCCACGCCTTCCGTGTCCTCGTAATAAGGAATCTTATAAAGCTCGAAGGAATCCCGCTTCTCGCGGAAAGGTACGCCATAGTCGGGCTGCTTCAGCATGTCGGCGATGGTGTAGCAAGTCGTGCTCATGCCGAGAGGTGTGAAAATTCTCTCACGCACGAAATCTTCCCACCTCTTTCCGGACTTCATTTCAATGACCTGTCCCGCCGCCGCAAACATCAGG
>QHYL01000545.1 GCA_003224105.1 Acidobacteriota bacterium
ACAAAACACGCAATAACGAAGAAGCTCCCGTCGTTGATTCGTTCGAATTCTTAGGTCTGCGCCACCTCTCTTCCGGAGCAGTGAAGGCCCAGCTTTCTCTGCGTCCAGGAGATCGCTTCGATGCAGCGAAACTTGAGCACGACCTGCGAACGCTCGCCCGGCTAGGCTGGTTCTCGTCGATTCGCGTTGAAGAAGTGTCTAAAACGCCGTCTAATCCCCAGGAATCCAACGAGCAAAAACGCATTGTTCTGGCCTTTTATCTCAGCGAAGAACCCATTCTCTCCAGCGTCGAATATTCCGGCTCTTGCCTGCTTTCGACAAACCAGGTTGAAAAGTTGCTCGAGGAGAAGAAGCTGTCGCCCGGCCTCGGCAAGCCAGCTGATCCCACCGCGCTTTGGAGTATTGCCTTAGCAATTCGTTCCACTTTGAACGAATTGGGACACCCCGAAGCTTCTGTCCAAGCCCTTCGTCAATCCCATGAGAACGGCACCGTCAATGTTCGCTTCAAAATTGCCGACGGTCCGCATCTTCCCGTTCGTCAGGTTCGCTTTGAAGGAGACGCAGGCGTCTCGCAAAAGCTTTTACGCGCGCAAATGCAAAGCATCGCGCCGTGGAAGCCGCTGGCTTCGCTGCGTAGTAAGAACGCTTACACCGCTACGGCATTTGAACAAGACCGCCAGCGGATTCTGACCTTTTACCATGATCACGGATACCCCGAAGCACGAGTGGGCAGCGCTCGCATGGACAAAGTCACGGAGCAATCTAGCAAGTGGTTCCCTTTCTCACGCCGTGCTGCAAAGACCGGGCTCGCTCTCTCCATCCCTGTGCAGGCAGGCCCGCTCTACCGCCTTGCGGCCATCGAAGCGACCCCCGCTCTTGAGCAAGCGCTCGAAAAACAACATCGAAAGCCTCTGCCTCTTCCAGTCCCAAGCCGGGACAATGTTTTCTCTCAACAAGAGGTCGACAAGCTTCGCCGCCTTTACGCCGTGCACCCGCAATCCCGCGATTCCAAATCCGGCACACCCTTCTTTCAAACCGTAGACGCCAATCCAATCTTTGATCCCGTGGAACACTCCGTGCGCCTCAAGATCAGCCTCAGCGACTCACCTCCTTATGTCATCCACCGCATCGAGTTCCTGGGCCTGCACAAATTCAATGATCGCTTCGTTCGCCGCCGCATTCCTTTGCGCGAGGGCCGCCCGCTGGATGAACACGCATTGGAAATGGGCCTCACCAAACTTGCGCGCACCGGCTATTTCAAGCCGATTCATAAGGAAAACATTCACATCCAGCTCGACGAAGCCCCCCACACCGCCGACCTCACCATCCGCCTCGAAGAAATTGGCCAGCAGCGCGTCACCTTCGACGGCGGCCGCGCTCAGTTCGGCAGCACACTCGGCCTCGCCTACACGATCTTCGATCTTCTTAGTCACGAGGAATTGCTTAGCGCAAAACTCGAGGGCGGACCCGAAAGCCTGCAATTGCTCCTGGGCATCGCCAAAGACGGCATCTTCGGCACGCGCAGTTCGCTCGCATTCTCCATTTTCAATAATGTGATTCGCCCGCGTTTTACCCACGGCGTTCAGGGCCCATTCACCACTTCCCGCACGGAAGGAATGAACATTCCCTGGACCTATGCTTTGACGAACTCCGACTCCATTGGTGTCAACTACACTCTCTCGCGCACCACTTCCGACGAAACTTTCGGCCCAGCCAATACCACGACTGGTTCACCTATTGATCTCCGCACGCACACCTCCGGTCGCTCGCTTGGAACTTCCTGGGCTCGCGACACCGGCACTGAACGCATTCTTTTCGCAAACTCCGTTTCCGGCGGACTTCTTGGCGACGATGAAAATATGCTCCGCTCTTCCGGCGAAGGCGTGCGCATTTTTCATGACCCGCTTTTCTCGGCGAAAAACGCCTGGGCTTTTCGAACGACCTTCAGCGCCGCGGGCAGTTACCAGGGCGACATGCCGTTCTATTCCCGCTTCTTCTCGGGCGACGAATACGTTCGCGGCCTGCGCACCGGCGAACTCGGTCCCCTGGCCATGACTGAACACCTAACGCCCTCGCGTGCAATTACCTCTTCCCCTTCCTACGCAGGCGCCAATCTGATCACTGCGGCGAACGCGGAATATCGCATTCCGTTTCACTACGGCATCGAAGCCGCAGGCTTTTTCGATCTTGGCTCGGGCCGGCTTCTTCCCAATTGGCTCGGCCAAGCTAAGCCCAATCTTCTCAGCGCCACCAACGGCATCCTCCACGGCTCGACCGGCATTCAACTTCAATGGACCATCCCCGGCGTCCAGGTTCCGTTTCGCTCTTACTATGCTGTGAACGTGTTGCGCCTGGACCGCTGGATTCCCCTCTCTGAGAAATCTCTCTTGCACGCCCACAATCGCCTCGGCGCGTTTGGCTGGGGACTCGGTTCGCTTTTCTAACCGCCTGTTCCGGTCCGCGCGGCTGTACTACACTCCCTGCATCATGAAGCACGACAAACTGCTAAAGGAAGCTTCGCGCATCATCGAGCCGTACTGCATCACCAAAGGCGAGAACTTTCGCCTCAAGGACCACGATCCCGCAGACACCAACGGCGTTAAAGGCAAACACGCCGCCAAAGGCCTCCTCGAAGACGGCATCGCGTGCCTCAGCCATTTCCAGGAAATGCTTTACGCACAGGACCGCTGGGCGCTTCTGCTCATCTTTCAAGCCATGGACGCCGCTGGCAAAGACGGCGCCATCAAGCACGTCATGTCCGGAGTGAATCCGCAGGGTTGCGAGGTCCACTCGTTCAAATCGCCGAGCCCCGAAGAGCTGAACCACGACTATCTCTGGCGCAACCATAAAGTCGTCCCCGAGCGAGGCAAAATCGGCATCTTCAACCGCTCGTATTACGAAGAAGTCCTCGTCGTCCGCGTTCATCCCACGTTTCTTCGCGCGCAAAAACTGCCCGACCGCCTTATCACCAAGCACGTCTGGGAGGAGCGCTTCGAAGACATCAACTCTTTCGAGCACTATCTCGCGCGCAACGGCGTGGTCATCCGCAAGTTCTTCCTCCACATCTCCAAGAAAGAACAAAAAAAGCGTTTCCTCGAACGCCTAGAAGGTTCAAAAAAGAATTGGAAGTTTTCCATGGCCGACGTGCAGGAGCGGGGTTTTTGGAAGGACTATCAGGAAGCTTACGAGGAAATGATTCAGCAAACCGCCGCAAAACACGCACCCTGGTACGTCATTCCCGCGGACAACAAATGGTTCACGCGCCTGGTGGTCGCAGCCGCCATTCTCGAAGCCCTCAATGATCTGAATCTCGCCTTCCCCGACGTGGAGAAATCCAAGCGCAAGGAGCTTACAGCCGTTCGCGCCTCCCTTCTCGCCCAAA
>QHYL01000546.1 GCA_003224105.1 Acidobacteriota bacterium
AGTGTCGGAAGTGTCGCGGGAGTGCTGAACAACGCGGCCAAATCCGAGGCGAATGTCGGGGAAGTGCGATTCGATGGCAGAATCGGGAACCCAGGGTTGTTAATTTGCGTCCCGGGCGAGAGAGCGCTGCGCTGGCGCGTGCCTTGATAATTTACGAAAAAGAAGCCGTATTTCTCAGTTCTTACAGGTCCTCCCAAGCTGCCGCCAAAAATATTCTGTTTTACTGGCGGGCGTTTCTGACCGGCGGCGTTGAGGAAGAACTCGTTCGCGTTCAAAATGTCGTTGCGGAAATACTCGTACACGTCACCGTGAAGCTCTTTGGTTCCGGACCTCAAAATCGCGTTGACGTTGCCCCCTCCGTTGCGTCCCTGGCTCGCGTCATACAACGAAGTCTGGACTTTAAACTCCTGGATCACATCGGGATTGGGCAGGGGAACATTCGTTGACTGGGCTACGTTGTAATCTGTGGCGCTGATTCCTTCGATAAGATAGTTATTGTTGTCCTCACGTTGACCGTTGACAATGACGCGAACATTTCCCCGGCCGAGTTGCGCTGAAGCGTTGAGCTCGCTCTGCGCACCAGTGGAAAGCGTCAGCAATTGCTGGTAGTTCTGCGTCGCCAGCGGAAGCTCGCGGACCGTTTCCGTTCCAAGCGACTGGCCCGTTGTGGCGTTGGTGGTTTCAACGGTCGTCACTTGCGCCGAAATCTCGACTCTTTCGCTGACGGCGCCTGGTTTCAGCGTGATGGTCACTCTTGTGGTTTCCGTCACTCGCACTTCGATTCCGTCGGCCTTGGCTTGTGAAAATCCCGATTTATTGACCACTACCGAGTAAGTGCCCGGCGGCAGCAGCGGCACAACAAACGAGCCGTCAGATCCCGTGGGTAGTTTCCGCACTACCACGTCCGTGCGTGTATCGATGATTTGGACTTCCGCCCCAGCTACTGAACCGCCGCTTGCATCCACGACGCTTCCGGTGATCGCGCCCGTGGCCCCGCCTTGACCGTAGGCGACTTGGCCGGCCAACAGGACCGTCACAACTAAAGCAGTTGCTGATAACACTTGAGAAACACTTGGCATAACACCCCCTGGCGATGGGACTCCGCCGCTCCGCAATGGTAAGCAAACCCTAAGGACCTGAGGCGCCCTTTCCATAAAAGGGTGCGACTCTCTAGGCACACTGCGGACGAACTGGACATCCCCCGTTTGAAACTAACGTTTCACTACGAGAGTGTCAAGAATCGTGCAAACGAAATTCTGAATACGCAAAATGCATAGCTCGGTGATCGCCGGGTTTATTCAAGTCGAGTCTTGCGTCGGGCGTCTCCTATTGATGCTTGACGGCTGCAACTCCTGGCGAGACTATCGTTTTAGGGGCTGGGGTATGCAACCGGCCCTGTTTCCTGGCCGTCTAATGCTTTAGAGAGCTTCGCCGTGAGGGGGTGAACTATGACTTCCCGCAAATTTCTTCCTTCTCTTTTGCTGATTCTTTTGGTGGCGCTCTTCTTTGCTGTGCCATCCGCTTCCGCCGACGCGAGCCACGCCCGCATCATCCGCCTCAGCTTAGTGAGCGGCGATGTGCGTTTTGCCACAGAAACCCACGGCGACCCGCTGACGGATTCCAAGGCCAACTGGGATGCCGCGCAATTGAACCTTCCCATTCGTCAAGGCTACGTTCTGGCCACCGACAATGGCCGCGCGGAAGTGGAATTCGAGAACGGCACGCTGGCCTTCTTGAAAGAAAACACGGTTCTTGAGTTTTATGACCTTTCGCTGAAGGACGGCGCTTTGATAACGCGCCTGGTTTTGCGGCAAGGCAGCGCTTCCTTCCACGTAAATCCTGTGAGCGGCGATTATTTCAGCGTCAGTGGCGGTGATTTCACCGTTGAGGCCGGAAGCCGCGCCACGTTCCGCCTCGATAATTTTGACGACGGCAGCTCGGTCGAGGCAGTTTCTGGCCACATCAAT
The DNA here is from genome assembly GCA_003224105.1 of Acidobacteriota bacterium. Lineage (GTDB taxonomy): Bacteria > Acidobacteriota > Terriglobia > Acidiferrales > UBA7541 > Acidiferrum. Next base: position 1,968 of record QHYL01000546.1, read on the forward strand.
GTATTGCATCAGGACGAGACCACGCCTCTTGCAAAAGGGCAGTTGCTCTCTATGAAAGCCGGCGACGAATCGTCCGTGAGCATCGGCCGCGTTCCGGAACAGGACGAATTCGATCATTGGGTTTCCGGACAGATCGACACGGTTTCCACCGCCACTGCGGCCACCATGCAATACACGAATTCCCCCTACTATGCAGCGGGATTCGGCAGTCTCTACTCCTACGGTTCTTGGTCTAATTGCGGAGGATACGGCTTCGGCTGGCGGCCCTTCGGCGTAGGCTATAGCTGGTCGCCCTTCACCGATGGGCAGTGGATTTGGGTCCCTGCTTTCGGCTGGACTTTTGCGAGTTTCCAGCCTTGGGGTTGGGCTCCGTATCATTACGGCGGATGGCTCTTTGACTCAGGCTGCGGGGGCTGGTTTTACTCTCCGCCGATCGTTTACGGCTACTTTCCTGGCGGGGGCGTTCCCATCAGGCGATTCCCACCGCGAGTTCATCCGCCCCGGCCGATCTATCATCCGGTGACCGCGGTGTTCGTTCACAACAAGGGGAACATAGGTTTCGTCCCCATGCATCCGCTCGACGCCAAGGGCAAGACTCCTCGGAACCTCGAGCACGGAATTCTCTCCGCCGGGGCCTCCAGCGATCTGAGTGGGCGCCGCGTGATCGCTTTTTCGCCGGGAGAGAAATGGGAAAGGCTGAAATCCGCTCCCAAAGAAGCTTTTAACAACGCTCTTACACCCACAGCGCCTCCCGTTCGCGTTTCCAGAACCCTTCTTGAAAGTAGCGGAAGCGCTCGCGTCGTTTCGACCGGCAAAGATTCTTCGATTGTTTACGATCCCAAGGAACATCGCTTCGTAAACTCGAATAACAACTCGGCAGCAGCGTCAAGCGAGAAA
>QHYL01000547.1 GCA_003224105.1 Acidobacteriota bacterium
CCCCGTGTGCATCGCCTCGGCGATGGCCACGCTCGATTTGATCGAAAACGGATATATGGAAAACGCACGCAAGATGGGCGAATTTATTTTCGGGCGCATCAGCGACTGGCCGAAGCGCTTCAAGATTGTCGGCGATGTGCGCGGCAAGGGTTTGATGATCGGGATCGAAATCGTGCGCGACCAAAAGACCAAGGAAAAAGCGCCGGATTTGCGCGACGCGGTCATTAACAAAGCCTTTCACAAAGGGCTGCTGACGCTCAGCTCGGGGGAGAATTCGATTCGCATGTCGCCGCCGCTGCTGATTGACAAAGAGCAGGCGGACTTCGCGATTCGCACGCTCGAGGATTGCCTCCGCGAAACCGAAAAGACGCTGTAGGGCGAAAGGCTTCAGTTCTCAGTTGTCAGCATTCAGGCAGAGTCAAAGGAACGGGCATAGTCACGCCACATGTGGTTCCGAGCGAAGCGAGGAATCTGCTTTGGGATTCAGGAAAGCGGATTCCTCGCGCGAAAAGCAGGCGCCGGAATGACAGCCTTTGCCGCGTGACTCTTGTTTATTCTTGGTATACTTCCTCGAAGAGGCAGTATTTTTCTCCGAGAATCATGCCGATCTTTTCTCGATTGATGTTTCAAGCGGTGCGCTGGGCCGCGCGGCGCGGTCTGCGCGAAGAAGAGAGATTCGCGAGCGCCGTGAGTAAAGCAGAGACTCGAAACGCCAGGAAACTGGTAGCGCGCAGCACCGGCGTGCGCGGCGAGACCTACGCGTATTGGTATCTGCGAAGACTCAGTGTGACCCTTGAGAAGCAGCGCGTGGTTGTGCGAACGGCGCAGCGCTTCCTCGCCGAACGCCACGTGGAAGAGTGCCCGCTGCGCTTCGATGTTGTTGCCATCGATAATCTTCCCGGGAAGCCTCCGGTAGTGAGGCTGCACAAGGACGCCTTCAGCCCGCAGCTCGACAGACAGTACTGAGAAACAGACCCACATCATTATTGCCTAGCGCCGTCATGTCCGGGCAGGCGCGTACGCGAGGCCTGCGTGAAGGGTGTTGCAAAAAAGGAAGATCGGCAGTACAGTCGATTATCGATATACTGATTATCGATAATCCATGCCGAAACGAAAACTCAACCCGCTTCCTTCCGCAGCCTTCCAAATTCTGCTGGCCCTCGTGGATGAAGACCTGCATGGCTACGGAATCATGCGGCAAGTCGCGGACCAGACCGATGGCCGTATGCGGCTGGGGCCCGGGACTCTGTATAGCTCCATCCAGACGCTCCTGGAAGCCCGGCTTATCGAAGAGGTAGGCCAGCGTGTGGACACGAAGCTCGGCCAGCAGCGCCGGCGCTATTACCGGCTGACGGCGGCAGGCCGCAAACTGGTACGCTTGGAGGCCGAGAGACTCGCGGACCTGTTGCGCGTGGCGCGGGCCAAGAAGGTCTTAAGGGGGGCCCATGTCTGAGAAAATCTATGCATGGCTATTGCGGCTCTATCCTTCGCATTTCCGCGAGACGTACGGTGAAGAAGCTTTACAACTCTTTCGCGACCGCGAGCGCGATGAAAAAAGTCTCTTCCCACGATTGCGGCTTTGGGTGGACCTGCTTGCGGACTTGGCGATTTCCGTTCCACGCGAGTATTACCATTTTCAGCCAGAGTTCGGCGCTTCGGCACAACGTTTGGAAGGCACACCAGCTTTCTTTGTTCTGGAAGGCGGGTCGCCACGGCCTGGAGCGCTCTTTTCCGGCGGTATGTTGACGCTGGTTTCTGTTGTTACGCTCACGGTCTTCCTCAGCCAACCGGTGCACCGCCGGCCGCTAAGATTTTCGACGGCGCAATCTCGCAGTTTCGCTTCGGATCGTCCTTCGGCGTCCTGGTGGCTAGCAGCAAAGGCCACTGATGGCGCGAGAGAAAACACAAGAGCGCCTGTACAGCCAGCAGTTGCAGGAGGTGAGTCAAAGCCAAGCGAAGCAAAGGTGGGTCACGCGCCAAATGCAGCTTCGCCGCAAAGTCTCCGACCTTCCCATTCACAAGCTACCCATCGGCAATCCGCCCAGCTCGAAGCTTCGCAATCGCTTGAGGCTGCTAACCCGATGACGCGCGGGCGGGTCGAGGATGCGACGATCGATGAAGCGGAACGGCAACGCGTGATCGACGGCGTGGTTGCGAATCTACGGCAGCACTATGTTTATCGAGACGTTGCCCAAAAGATAGCGGACGCGTTACTGGCGCACAAAAAGAGCGGTGATTATGACGCTGTGACCGACAGCGGACTCTTTGCCGCCCTGCTGACTAAGCAGCTTAGGGATTTGAGCCAAGACATGCATTTGGGAGTAGTCTACAGTGAGGCCCCGTTGCCTGAGCGCCCCCGGGCACCAACACCGGAAAGCCTCGCGCGTTATCGCCAGGCAATGGAACAAGAGAACTGTACCTTCGAAAAGGTCGAGATCCTGCCGCACAATATCGGCTATTTGAAGCTCAATTCGTTTCCTGCCCCGTCGGTCTGCGAGTCGACGGCAAGGACTGCGATGAGCCATTTGAATGACGTGGACGCGATCATCTTCGATTTGCGCGACAACCGTGGCGGCGAACCCGCCATGGTCATGCTGATGGCCGCGTACCTTTTCGACCATCCGGAGTATATGTACAACCCGAGAGAAAATACGACAGAGCAGTCCTGGACGCGCTCACCTGTTCCGGGAAACAGACTGGCGGACAAGCCGGTGTACGTGCTGACCTCAGCTATGACATTTTCCGGTGCAGAGCACTTCAGCTACGACATGAAGATGCTGAAACGCGGCACACTGGTAGGTGAGACGACGGGAGGTGCTGCAGATGTGGGGGTTTTTCGTCGGATTGACGGTCACTTCGGAATCGGTATTCGCGAGGCTAGAGCGATCAATCCGTACCCAGAACCGGACTGGGCGGTAGTGGGCGTGGAGCCGGATGTAAAGGTGAATGCCGCTGACGCTCTCGATGCTGCAATCAAGCTAGCCCAAGCCAACTTGCAAAAGAAGTAGTTCGTCTGAGAAGTTCCTGCGAGGGATGGCCACTCGAAGAGGAATCGCCGTAGAATTCCTTGCCAATTCGGAATGAGGTTATAGAATGCTGGGCGAAATCCGTTCCCGGAATGTTAGAGGAAGGTGTGTCCTCATGCTTATGAACAAACTGCGTGTTCGTATTGTCCTATTTGCGGTTGCTCTGATGGTGTGTGGAGTCGCGGCGCGAGCGCAGGACGCGGATGTCGCCAAGAAGCTGCAGGGATTCGACGCGTACATGGAGCAGACGCTGAAGGATTGGAACACGCCGGGCGTTGGCGTGGGAATTGTGGTGGGGAACAAGCTGGTTTTCGTGAAGGGCTATGGCTACAGGGACTATGAGAAAAAACTGCCTTTCACCGCAAGAACGCTGCAGCCGATTGCCTCGAATTCAAAATTGTTCACTGCGGTGGCGGCGGGAATGCTGGTGGAAGAAGGAAAGTTGACTTGGGACAAGCCGATAAAGCAGTCGGTTCCTGAGATTGAATTTTACAACGATCAGCTGAACAACAACGTGACGCTACACGACATGCTTTCGCACCGCACAGGGGTGACGCGGCACGATTTGATCTGGTTCAAGTCGCCGTTTACGCGCAAAGAGCTGTTCGAGCGGCTGAAATACCTGGAGCCGCAGGAGCCGATGCGCGAGACGTTCCTTTATAACAACCTGATGTTTGCGGCGGCGGGACAGGTCATTGAAATGAAGTCCGGAAAGAGGTGGGAAGATTTCGTGCGTGAGAGAATTTTCACACCTCTCGGCATGAGCACGACTTGCTACACCATCGCCGACATGCTGAA
>QHYL01000379.1 GCA_003224105.1 Acidobacteriota bacterium
AAACGCGATTCACGGCAACGCTTTCTTCTTTTACAGAGATGCCTATTTTGATGCTCCAGGCGCTGTCAACGATATAAATCCCAACAACAATGGCGTGGTCGGCGCACCCAACACGGACCACGAAACCGACTGGGGATTTTCTCTCGGCGGACCGGTTCTATTGCCCAAAATCTATAACGGGCGGAATAAAACCTTCTGGTTCTTCAGCATAGATAAGTACCGCTTCGCTCAAGGGCAAGGTCCCGTCACTGTTCCTACACCTGCCGAAATTGGTGGCGATTTCAGCGGTCTGGTTGATCCTGTGGCCGGCACTCCGATACCAATTTTCGTTCCTGTTGCCTGGGCTTCCAACGTGTCGCTTATACCTTCGGGGTGCACGGTCCCAGCAACGGGCCCTGGCAGCCCGGGAACCCAATGGCCGGGAAACAAGATTCCTCAAAGCTGTTTCAGCGCGAACTCAAAGGCCTTGTTGGGTTTTATTCCGAAACCGAGCGTCCCATTCACCACGCCGGGATCCGAAAACTTGAACTACAGTCCATCGTATGTTCCGGTACAGACCGATCGGGATTGGATGTTCAACATCGACCACGACTTGACCTCAAAGCAGGCCCTGCACTTTCTCTACTGGCGGCAGTATCACTACCTTCCGGCTGGTTGGACGAACAATGTCCTGAACAACTCCACGTGGAACTTCGAGCCAGCATATGGATTAGAGCCCACGTATTCCTACGCGATTTCGCCAAGACTGGTGATGACCGCTGGGGTCCTCTGGGTCCACCAGAACAACGACTTTTATCAGACTGCTCCTGCACCCGGCAGCGGCTTTAACGCCGTCCAGCCCGGTCCCTATGGCGGATCCTTCTTGCCGGGTATCAATTTTAGCCGAGGAGGCGGTGGCGGCTTATGGGATCCCATAAGCTGGGGTACGGGCGGCTGGCAATACTCGATCAATCATAAATATGGGATCTCTATCTTGAATAACTGGCTGTGGCAGCACGGCCGCCACACCATCAACTTTGGTGTGGACATACGGAAAAGCTGGCAGCGGGATTATGAATGCCAGCAGTGCGCGGGGAACTTCAACTTCAACTCGGAGACAACATCGGATCCCAATGAGCAAGTGGACATCTGCGGCACCCAACAGGGTTGCGCTAGTCCGCCAGGCACAAACACCGGCAATGGATTTGCCAGCTTTCTCTTGGGGAATGCGGATTCTGCCAACCGGCAGTTTGCCGGCGACACGAGGCTGAGAAACAGCTATGTGGCTCCCTATTTTCAGGACGATACGAAGATTACGCCGCGACTCACTATCAACTGGGGAGTGCGCTGGGACTTGGCATTCCCTTTCGCTAACGACAACAAATTCAACAGGCTCACTTTTTTCGATCCCAACGTCCCCAACACCTCTGCAATTAGCACCAAGACCGGCCAGCCGCTTTTGGGCGGCATGACAGAGATTGGCACCGCTGGGGCGCAATGCCCTCTCTGTGCGGGATGGAACCGCATGGACATGATCTGGACCCATTTCAGCCCCCGCGCCGGGTTCACGTATCAGTTGAACAGCAAGACCGTGTTGTTGGGCGGCTTGTCCTGGTATTGGCTAGACACAGGCGCCTTCGAATACGGCGTCAACAAAACGGCGGTGAATTTCGGAAACAATTTGAACGGCACCGGACGAGGCACGTGAAACAGGGCTATGACGAGCTATTCGTCGTGGGCATCCAGAGGGAACTCCCTTTTAATATGTTCCTTTCCGTTTCCGGCGTGCACACGCACGACCTGCACCTCCCCTCCGCTATAGGCCCAACCAACGCGCTCAATTACAGTTTCGTGCAAAATACCTGCACGCAGGGCCCCAGCGAAGCTTCCTTTCAACAATGTGCCCTCGGGCAGTCGTGGACCAGCCCAGCCGCACAAGCGCTCTATCAAGCGGCTGGCTTTGCCCAAGCCACTGTGAATCCGGGCGCATGTCCAACAAACTCCTTCCGGCCCGGATTCTCCGGCACGTTCTTTGCCCCGTACACAAATTTCGGGTGTGATTACGGTGCAGGCGGTTTGGCGCTCCGTGGCTTCCTGCCCTTTCCCATGTTCCGCGGCATCACCAACAACTTCGAGACCAACGGGGCCGACAAATACAATGCCCTTCAGATGAGTTTCCAGAAACGCACGGGCAATGGACTGACCTTCTTGGTTTCGTACACCCTGTCGCGGTACTTGTCTAATACGGACAGCGGTTTTTCGACCTTTAATTTCAAGGGCCTTAACCCGGCTAACCAGGCGGCCGAATGGTCCGTGGGGAATAATGACCAGACGCACGTGCTCACCATGGCAGGCGTGTATGAACTGCCTCTTGGCCCCGGCAGGAAGTTCTTGAACCACGGTGGTACCGCTATGAGAAACTTGGTCGGTGGCTGGAAGCTTTCCATGGTCAACTGGTATGAAAGCGGTCCGCCAGTCAACATCACTGCGGGCGGTTTCAGTTTCAACTGCACTCCACTGGCGTATACACCCCAGTGCAACCCGCCTAACTTCGTAGCTGCAGGTGGGTTCAACGTGAACTGGTCGGGCAACAATTACCGCCCGTCGACCACCCCGGCATTTAACGTTAACAAATTTGCCTTCCCCGGGGCCTGGACGATCGGGAATGCCGCCGCGCTCTATAATGGGCTTCGCTTCCCGGGGTACTACGACGAGGACCTCTCGCTTACAAAGAAGTTTTTCTTTGGCGAGCGGCTCAGCGGCGAGCTGACCATGCAGTTCTTTAATGTCCTCAACCGCATGCTTCCCGGCGCTTGCACAGCTACGGATGTCACTGATCCGCATTTCGGGCAGAACACCTCACCAGGGCGTCCCTGCCAGGGCAACGCCCCAAGGAGAGGACAGGCAGAGTTCAAAATCATCTTTTAGGAGAGCCAGGGGCTGAAGGTTCTGGACTTCGGATTCCTGGACATTCCAAAGCCGGGGCCTTCGGGTTCCGGCTTTGCTGTTGCGTTTGCCTTCCGTGAGTGGACTTTTGGGTCTATCGTTGTAGGGATCGGCTTTCAGGGGGCGGTCTTTGTATGACGAACGAGCGGAGGCAAAGCTCGGCGGGTACAAGAGTTAGGATTTAACATGAGAAAAGGATTCTTCCACTTGAGTGACACGCCAAGCACTACGTTTAAGCGAGGCCGTCTGAAGAGGACCGCCACATTGATCTTCGCCACCCTTGCCTTTGTCGCGGTTGCCCTGGCCAGCGATCCGCCCTGGAAGGGCAAGCCTTTCGACCAATGGACAGACAAAGACCTGGAGAAAATCTTCACGGACTCGCCCTGGTCGCGTATAGGCATGGTTACACGGACCTGGACACCGCTGACATCCAAGGACGCTCCCACAGGATCGGGCGGCCAGGCAGGCGGGACTCAACCCAACGCCCCTATGGCACCAGGAAGACCTGGTGGTGCCGGAGGCCCTACACAAAGCGGAGCGGGTGGCGCATCTAGCGGCGACGAGTTGAGGTTCAATGTGTACTGGGCTTCGTCTCGCATCATGCGCGCTGCCTCCGCCCGCAAGTCGGTGCTGCATGGTGGCAAGCAGGATGTGGATGTAGCGAAATATGCCAGTGAGCCTCAGGAAGAATATCAAATCGTTGTGCAGTCGGAGGACATGGCTCCGTTCGTGCGCCATGATGAGAGTTTCTATCAAGCAAACTCCTTCCTCGATGTGAAAAAGACCAGGCAGAAGATCTCCCCCAGCCACGTCCGCTACGAACGCGACGAAAAAGGACTCGTTGCGGCGGCAGTGTTTTTCTTTCCCAAGAAGACCGCAGCGGGCGAGTCCACTCTGCCTAGCGACGAAAAGAATGTCGAATTCAACTGCAAGATCGAAGGCTCCAGGCTGCGCGTGAATTTCGATCCACAAAAAATGGTGGACCAGTCCGGCCCCGCCCTCTAATTCTGCGCAACCGGGTTTTGGGAGCGGGAACGGCTAAATCTCAATGGCACGGTTCCACATAGCGAGATTGGGCAAAGCGGACCGGTGTTTAGCTGCCTGGCTGGCGCCAGGCTCGGCAGGGGCATCCAGCACTGGGCAGCCATCTCCAGGTAAACAAAGCACTCATATTCCCCAACTTTTCCTGGACAAATTGATTCATTTGTGGTAACGTTCCGAAGTGACAATCAGCCAAAATACCCGCTGGCAGCCCCAGGGTCGCCCCAACTATACCTCTCTTGCGGGTGCCACCAATTTTCAAGAGGTTACGAACTGCCCTCGCTTTGCTGCCCCTGTTTTGCCGCTTTTTGCCTCTTGCTATCTTCTTCGTTTTCATACAAATACGAACTGCCCAATTTGCAATTCCTTTGTTTTGATAACGATGCAACAGTGCCCGGGGGTGGGGGGGGCCTCCCCTTCATTCTCCTCAAGTCTTACTTTAAGTGGGCATCCAAACAGGGATGCGGGTTCTCATCGAGCGTTTACCCCGGGCGCAGCCGAGGGTCAGCGAGTCGAAGGCTCTCTCTTCAACTCTAGCTGGTCTCCGGTCTCTATTCTCCCGTCACTCCGTAAACCCTTTAGAGTCAACACTTGCAAGACCCCTCGTAAGTGTTCATTCCAAAGGACTTACGGCAAAGCTAACCTCTTTAGAATCAACACTTACAAAAAACTAGGGGGGAGGGTGCCTGTCCCTGGAATCAAAAGATTCCTCCCTCTTCTTCGTGTCTTGCTGTGCCTCATGCTTCCCATAGCTTCATCGGCTGCCGCCGCTCCTTCTCAGTCTTCCGGCCAAACCGAAACGCTTCTCTCCAATGCAACAGCCCTCTTTCAGCAGGGCAATTTCACTGAGGCTGATCGCGCCGTCCGCCAATACCTCCAGAACCATCCGGACTCGGCCGAGGGGCATTTCTTGCTCGGACACATTCTCTTCCGCGAGATTAGCGCGAAATGGCTCCAGGAAGGAAAGGCGGAAGGCGAAGCGCTGCTCTATAACACCGGAGATTTGAGCGGCTCCCTGGTTGCCTATCGCGACGCCAAGGCCAAGGAATCGCTTGCGGAGTTTACCGCTGGAGCCAAATATCAAGTTCCCAGCGCGCTTGACCTCAAGATCGTCGCCCTGGATTACCTCTTGCTCAAAGACAACAACGACGCCGACCACTGGCTGACGCGCTCGCTACAAGCGGACCCCAGCGACCCGCAAGCCTGGTATTACTTAGGGCGCACGAAATACGCCAAGGGCCAGTTTCCCGAGGCCATTGAAGCTTTTGCACAGTGCCTAAGACTCGAGCCGCGGAACAGCAAAGCCGAAACCAACGTGGGATTGTCTTACGAGGCCCTTGAGCGGCCCGATGAGGCCATCCAGGCTTTTCAGAACGCCATCGCCTGGCAGGCGGAGACCTCCACGAAAGATCCCGAGCCGTTCATCGAGCTCGGGCACCTCTTGGTGAATCAGAATCAGCCGGAAAAAGCCGTGCCCTACCTCTCCCAGTCCATCGCTATTTACTCGAACATATCCAAAGCGCACGAAGAACTGGGAAAAGCCTACTCCCTGCTGAAGCGCTTTGCCGAGGCCCAGGCGGAACTGGAAAAAGCGATTGAGCTTACGCCGCAAGCTCCCCATCTCCATTGTTTGCTTGCTCCGGTCTACCGCAAACAGGGACTCGAGGAGAAAGCAAAAGCCGAATCCGACCGCTGCGCCGCCCTTTCCGGCGCCCACTCCACCTCGTAGAGGCCTGTCATGAATGATCATGAGTGAGAGGATGGAAGAAAAAAGTTCGCAACGCGCTTTGCGGGGTTTGTTTATTCCTTGCAAGATTCTTCCGTGGCCTGGAACTTCTGAGCGATTTTGTGTTGGGCGACGTGCGCGCTTCGCGATTAAAGCGCGCCAAAAGTACCGGGCAAACGCAAAAACTGTGCTAAGCTGAAAATGATCGCCGGAGAGGTGGCAGAGCGGCTGAATGCGGCGGTTTGCTAAACCGTTGTACGGGCTAAAACCTGTACCGGGGGTTCGAATCCCCCCCTCTCCGCCAGACCCCATCACGTTTCCTTTGCATCGACTGGAATTTCCAGTGTGTGCCTGCGGATCTGCAGCGAATTTTTCCGTTGAGTCCCACAGGTCATGACCACTCCTCGCAAGGCAATGATCGAATTCGGCCGCGAGATTTGCGGCTCTCTTGAGATTGCCGAGCAGCAAGAATGGTTGGTTACCAACCGTATTGGCGGATATGCCTCCGGAACTGTTAGCGGCAATTTAACCCGCCGCTATCACGGTCTTCTTATCGCCGCGCTCCATCCTCCCCTGGAGCGAACTCAGTTGGTCGCAAAGTTGGAAGAAACCGCGAGCTACGACGGGAGGGACTACCCGCTCACCACAAATCGCTGGGTCAGCGGCGCCGTCGAACCCGAAGGCTATCTGAACATCGAGAGTTTTCGCTTGGAAGGCGCGACTCCGGTCTGGCGGTTTGCGCTGGCCGACGCGTTGCTCGAGAAGCGCATCTGGATGCGCCAGGACGAGAACACCACTTACGTTCAATACTCCTTGCTCAGAGGAAGCGGATCAGTGCGTCTCGCCACCAAAGCACTTGTCAATTATCGTGATTTTCATTCCAGCACTCATGCCAGCGACTGGCGGATGAAGATTGAGTCTGCCGAGCGCGGAGTACAAATCACCGCCTATGAAGGCGCTGTTCCCTTCTATCTGCTCAGCGCCGATGCCAAATTCGAGGCAAGGCACGAGTGGTATCGAGATTATCTCCTGCCGATAGAGAAATACCGCGGCCTCGATGACCATGAGGACCATCTGCTAGCTGCAACCGCAAGCCTGGAACTTACCGTCGGCAGGAGCGCTGCGTTTGTGCTTACGACTAACGCTCGCCCGGACCTGGATGGCGCGCGATCGCTTGCCGAGCATATCGAGCGAGAAAGCAACCTCTGGTCAAAGTGGGAGGGAAGCGACCTGCCAGGCGCATCGGCGGCGCCCGCCTGGGTGCGCCAGCTTATTCTTGCCGCCGATCAATTCGTTGTGAAACGAAGCTTGCCTGAAGAACCTGACAGTCGATCCGTCATCGCGGGCTATCACTGGTTTGGCGACTGGGGCCGCGACACCATGATTGCGCTTCCCGGGCTCACACTGACAACGGGGTGTCCCGAAGTCGCCAAGAAGATCCTTCTTACATTTGCGCGATTCGTGGATGGCGGAATGTTGCCGAACAATTTTCCTGATGCGGGCGGGCCACCGGGATACAACACGGTGGATGCAGCCCTTTGGTATTTCGAGGCTGTCCGCCAATACTTCGAAGCAACCAAGGACACGGAAACGATTGTGAAGTTGTACGCAACCCTCGCTCAAATCGTCAGCGCGTATCTCAAAGGCGCTCGATACAACATTCATGTGGATGAGGCCGATGGCCTTCTTTACGCCGGCGAGAACGGCGTTCAACTCACCTGGATGGATGCAAAAGCCGGGGACTGGGTCGTCACGCCTCGCATCGGCAAGCCCGTGGAAGTCAATGCGCTCTGGTACAACGCATTGATGACCATGGCTAAGCTGGCGACTATCACAGGAAAATCCGCAGAGTTTTTCCGAGGCATGGCCATGAAGGTCCAGAAAAACTTCTCAAAATTCTGGAACGCTGGAGCGGCCCGCTGTTATGACGTGATCGATGACCCGCTTCTCGGCAACGACTCGTCTCTCCGGCCCAATCAAATTTTTGCAGTGTCGTTGCCGGAGAGCCCTCTTTCCCCAGAACAACAAAAGGCTGTCGTGGATGTATGCGCGCGCCGCTTGCTCACTTCGCATGGACTTCGCAGCCTCGCTCAAGATGAGCGCGGATACCAGGGACATTATAGCGGCGGCCCTCGCGAGCGCGACGGCGCTTATCACCAAGGAACGGTTTGGGGCTGGCTACTGGGGCCTTTTGTTCTCGCCCACTTGAGGGTTTACGGCGACCGCAAGGCAGCGCAGAGCTTTCTTGAGCCGCTGGGAATGCAGATTTTTTCTGATGGTCTAGGCACGCTCAGCGAAGTCTGCGACGGGGAAGCTCCCTTTACGCCACGCGGGTGCATCGCGCAAGCGTGGACGGTTGCCGAAGTTTTGAGGGCTTGGCGAGCAACAGTTGCGTGATGAACATAATCTATTGTTTTCAGAAATAGATTACTAATCATATTTTTGGGCATAGTCTCGGCTCGTGAAAATAAAGTTCACATTTGCTAGATTATGGAACAATTTGAGAGCGGACGTTGATTCGATTCCCTCCCGCAGAAGTATGGGAAACACCTAATTCCATTACCATTAGAACTTTTAGGCTGCGGCTTCGCCCGAAGCTTCGTATTGCCTTCTCCTTCGCCTTGTTTAAGGCATTTCTGCCCATCTCTTCAAGACAAAACCCGATTGCTATTAACGCGCAGTTCGCAAAAATGAAACACGACTCTCATCAAGACACGAAAGCACTTTGAGGAGGGCTTTAAGAGTTTTGGTGGAGTTCCGGCCGGGGAAGCATTTTATGCTCACGTTCTTCCTACTTGCGACAGTTGCCCCGCCCCTGACCGAGTCGGGAAGCGCCCTACCGTTGCACGTTCAGCATATTCATGCCGGTCGGTAATGGATGTCCCATGGGCGGCACAAGCATGTGCCTTCCAGGAATGGGGCCTTGCAGTATTCGATTCGGCAACGCTGAAAAAGGAATCGCCAGGTTAACCCAGCCAAAGACGGTTGCCCAGCAGAAAGAAAGTGATCCGCGGGGAGAGTGCGAGCAAAAGTGTCTCAAGTGAACACTTTTGTGTCGCGGATTCTCCCGAGCAAAGGCTGAAGACAAATTAACTTCCCGTGATCTCGCGCTTACACCAGCCCGCTAACGCGTGTCGCCAAGAGAAGCTTCACCGCCTCTCATTGGCGCTTAATGCGGGAGGAGGAACCACCAGCGCCGCGTTTGTCCAGTCGAGATGGGGGAAGCAAATGAGCTGCATCGAGGCGGATGGCAATTCAACATGCGTAATGACCTATTCTCACGATGGGTTTGGGCTGGGACATCTGAGAAGGAACACGACCATCGCGTCGGTCGTGGCCCGTCGGATACCCGATTCCAGCGTATTAATGCTAATCGGATGTCCTTCGGGAGCGGTATTCAAGCTGCCTACGGGCGTTGACTTCATCAAGCTTCCTTCTGTGGTCAAAAGAAATACCGGAGTCTGGCTTCCGCTACGGCTTCGAATCGGACTGGAAAAAACGAAAGCTCTGAGGGTCGCAACGATTCAAGAAGCGGTCCGCGTTTTTCACCCGCAGGTCCTGCTTGTGGATCACGTGCCCGTCGGAATCTGGGGTGAATTGCTTCCGTCGCTGCAAATGCTGAGGAGGCGCAGTGACGCTCCGACGATCGTCCTGGGCCTCAGGGATATTTTGGACGCACCGGAAGTCACGCGTTCGCTCTGGGAGCGCGAAGGAACGTACGAAGCAATTCGCAGGTACTATGACGAAATTTTCATATACGGCCGCAAGGAGATATTCGATACCGGAGCGCACTACGGTCTGGACGGTGAGTTCGCCCCCAAATTGCGTTATGTCGGATACGTGTGCGAGCACGAGCCGTACAAAAATCGCAGCGAGATGCGCAGCGAACTCCAGGTAGAGAACAAATTATTGGTGGTGACCGGAGGGGGCGGAGCGGACGCGTTTCCCATGATGCTGGAGTGCATGAAAGCGTTGAGGCTGCTGGGGGCAAAGTCTGGATTGGAAGCCATTTTTATAACGGGACCCTTAATGGAGGGCGGCCAGCGCGAGCACCTTCGGGAACTGGCGAAGGGATTAAAGGCGCGAGTTCTTGTTCACGTGGAAGATCACTTGAGCCACATGAACGCGGCGGATTTGGTAGTCACGATGGCGGGCTACAACTCTCTCTACCAGCTATTGCGACTGCGCAAAAAGGGGCTGGTGATTCCGCGGTCAGGACCCAGTGCGGAGCAGCAAACACGCGCACGATTATTTGCCGAACGGGGTCTAGTGGACGTCATCCAGCCAGGAGAGCTTTCTCCCAAGAAGATGGCAGAGAAATTCATGGACGGCTTGGAGCAGACAGACTATCCACTTTATGAAGCGACAATTGACACAAACGGAAGCCGAAGAGCCGCGGAGCGGCTGGCCGAGCACCTCACCACAGCCCGCATGTCGTCCACAGCTTGGTTTAGTGGACGGGGCCAAGGCGAGACTCGCGTATATCGTTAGCACTTGGCCACGTCTTTCGCAGACTTTTGTTCTGACGGAAGTGTTAGCGCTCGAGCGGCGCGGCGTCGCTCTGCGCATATTCTCCATCAAGGAGCCAGGAACCGAGCCAGTACACGGGGATTTGCGGCGGGTAAGGGCAAAGGCAACCTATCTTTCGCTGGCCAATAACCGCAAAGAAGTGGTTCGAGGCAATTTCGCAACGGCTCTTCGCCATCCCCTGCGTTATTTAAGAACCCTGTTGCGGGCAGTAGCCCTGAATCCGCGCTGGAGTTTTCTCCAGAGTTTTCTACAGGCTGGCTATGTTGCTGATCTTCTCTCGCGCGAAGCGATCACGCATCTGCACGCCCACTTCGCCACTGCACCCGCAAGCGTTGCGATGTTCACCCATCATCTCACGGGAATCCCCTACACGTTTACAGCGCACGCGAAAGACATTTACTTCGACACGAAGCCAAGACTTTTGAGGGCAAAGATCAAGCACGCGCGGGCCGTGGTAACTATCAGCGAATATAACCGCAGGCACCTCGCGCAATTAACGCATCCACTTGCATCCCAAAAAGTACATTGCGTTTACAACGGAATGGACCTCCGCATCTATTCAAATGGGAATTCCAGTATCGAGAAGCTTCCTGCTCCCTCGATTGTGACGGTGGCCAGGCTTATCGAAAAGAAAGGAATCGCCGACCTGATTCGCGCATGCCACATCCTTCGCGAACGAGGACGATCTTTTCGATTGGAGATCATCGGTAAGGGCCCGTTGCGAGCCGCTCTCAAGACACAGGTTCATTTGCTGAACTTGCAGGACATCGTCAGGTTCCGGGGAGCCCTGGCGCAGGAGGCGGTCCGCGAAACATACCGGCAAGCGGACATATTTGCTTTGCCATGCGTGATCAGCCAGGACGGCGATCGCGACGGGATCCCCACCGTGCTGCTGGAAGCCATGGCCAGCGGACTTCCGGTGGTGTCTACAAGGGTTTCCGGGATTCCAGAACTTGTGGAGTCGGGCCGGGACGGAATCCTCGTCGAGCCAGGCAACCCCGAGATGCTCGCTGATGCGCTCGACCGCTTGCTTTCGGACGAAGACTTGCGAAAGAGACTCGGCCTGGCTGCCAGCACAAAAGTTACAGAGAAATTTTCTGTCGAACGAAGCGTGACGGAGTTGCTGGAGCTTTTTCAACTTGAGGGAGTGCGGTGAAGATTCTGTACCTGTGTTTTGATCCGAGTATCGATTTGGCTGCGGAGTCGGGAGGCGCCGTCCATGTCCGCGGGATGATTCGCGCGCTGGGAAACCTCGGACATGACATTACCGCTTTGGGCAGTTGCGTCAGCCGACCCGAATGGATGGAGCGCCAGACCGCAGCAAGAGTAATTCCCTGCGGCATTTCGCGCTTGAACCGCACCCTCGGGCGGGCGATTCGAAAGGGCAACCAGGTTCTTCGCCAATCTCCGCGCCGTTTTCCGGATGCGGTCCGGCTGCTTCACAACGCTACATTTCTCCGTAAGGCAACGAAGCTAATGCGCCGTTTTTCTCCTGATTTGATTTATGAGCGCTACAGCCTTTGGGGGATTACGGGACTTCGTTTGGCGAAACGGCATCGCGTGCCATTGGCCCTGGAAGTAAATGCACCCCTGGTTTATGAGCAGGAGCATTACAGACAGAAACTTAGGTGGCCGCGACTGGCCCACTGGATGGAACGCCGTGTTTGGCGAGGCGCGGATCCAGTGATGGTCGTTTCCGAGCCGCTACGCAACGTGTTAATAGAGGAAGGCGGCGTTGCCCCTGAACGCATTCGTGTTCTGCCCAACGCCGTGGATGCAAAGTGGTTCTCGGCGAGTGACGCCATCCCGATAAACCACAAAAAACAGGAAGAGTTCGTGCTGGGGTTTGTCGGCAGTTTCAAGGCCTGGCACGGCGCCGACTTCCTTCTCTCCGTGTTTGCAGACTTCCACAGGTTGGAACCGTCGTCCCGCCTGCTCCTGATAGGGGACGGCCCGCTGAAGAGCAGCTTGGAAGAAAGGGCGCGCAAGGCTGGTTTGGAAAAGGCCGTTACGTTTACAGGAATCATTCCCCACGAAGAAATACGAGATTATCTGGCAACCGTTGATGTTGCACTGGCGCCCTATCCAGTATTGGAGAACTTCTACTACTCCCCTCTCAAGTTGTTCGAATACATGGCCGCAGCCAAGGCCGTGGTAGCCAGCAATGCGGGACAAGTTGCGCAGATCATTCGCCATCGCGTGAATGGACTCCTTTACGAGCCCGGCGACCGCGCGGGACTCCTGAAGTGTCTTTGCGAGCTGCGAAACGAGCCTGCACTTCGCGAAGAACTGGGGAGAAATGCCAGGAAGGCAAGCGAGGATTTCACCTGGGAGCGAAATGCTGCCCGAGTCATCGAATGGGTTCGATCGAAAGTGCTTCGAGGAAGTTTGCGGGCCGCTGCTTGACCAAGGCGCGCAATTGAAGGTGGTACAAATGGCTTCAGGAGAATATTCACAACCGCCGGCGGAGTGGGACCCAGACCTACCGACGCTGCGCGCAGCGCTGGATCCCGTGGAACTGTCGAAATACCTTTTCCCGATCGCATCTTCCCGCTGGCGGTCGCGCCGCCTGAAGGTCATTGGAACCCGGTTGCTGAATTGGCATAAGGGGAGCAGGTACACCTTCGAAATTACCGCGACCACCGACACTGGTTGGCACAACCTCATTGGCAAAGTTTACTCACGGGAGAGTTTCGACGTGTTTGATGCCATGAAGAAGATCTGGCAAGTCGGCCTGGATAGAGACTCCGAATTCGCGATTCCTGAGCCGCTGGCATACGTACCGCCATTGCGATTGCTCCTTCAGGAAAAGGTTGTGGGCAAGCTCGCCAAGGAAGTGTTTCTTGCCGGGAGCCCGGCCGAACGTGCCGAAGCCGCAGCACGCTGCGGACATTGGCTGATGTGGTTTCAGACCTTGGCCCCCCAGCAAGGCAAAGTCATGAAGGTTCGAAAACTACTGAGGCGGTGTGAAGCCAGGTTGCGCCAGATCGTAGATGCAGGGGTTCCCTTCGCCAACAAG
>QHYL01000548.1 GCA_003224105.1 Acidobacteriota bacterium
TGATGAACGCCGCGGGAATTGCCCCGATCGGCTTGTTGACGCAACAACTGGGAAACGATTTCTGAACACTTTTGCCCTTCGCAGGGCGGACGTGAACATTCTGGGCGCCGGGCCTTGGCCCCGCGCCTCAGCAGGGATGGATGCCTCGATGACTCTCGATTCATCGGTGAAACTGGACAGATCATTTCGCTCCTCTCCGGCCCGCCGTTGCCTGCATGTTCTGGCTTGCGCGGCTCTTGTTTTTCTCGTCGCCGGAACTTCAGGCTGCAACAAGTTGAAGGCTCGCGACCTCCTTAATAAGGGAGTCGGCGCCTTTAAGAATGGCCAGTACGACAACGCCATCGAATTTTTCAAGCAGGCCCGGGACCTCGATCCCTCATTGATGAACGCCCGCCTCTAC
Source organism: Acidobacteriota bacterium (assembly GCA_003224105.1). Lineage (GTDB taxonomy): Bacteria > Acidobacteriota > Terriglobia > Acidiferrales > UBA7541 > Acidiferrum. Next base: position 401 of record QHYL01000548.1, read on the forward strand.
CTGGCCACCGCGTACGCCAGCCAGTACATTCCGGGCGCGCCCAGCGATGCGAACACGAAGCTCGGCAACCAGGCGATTGCTGAGTTCAAGGATGTGCTGAATGTCGACCCCAACAACCTGAGCGCCATCGACGGCCTTGGGTCGCTGTTCTATCAAATGGCTGCAACACCCTACGACCCTAAGAAGTTCGATGAGTCCAAGGCCTACCATCAGAAGCACATCGAGCTAAAGTCCAGCGACCCGGAGCCCTACTATTGGATTGGCGCCATTGACTGGACCGTGTCTCAGCGCATCAATCTTGAGCTCCGCGCTGCCTACAACAAGAACAACATCAAGAAGCAGGTCCAGGACGCGGATCCGATGCCTACTTCCTTTCGCCCCGAGTATGTGGCCAAGTCAGGAGCCATGGTCGAAGAGGGCATCGCCGCGCTGCAGAAGGCCCTTCAGATCAGGCCAGACTATGACGACGCTATGGCTTATTTGAGTCTTCTCTATCGCCGTAAAGCCGACATGGTCGAGTCTGCCCAAGAGCGCGACGATCTGGAGAAACAGGCCGACGTTCTCCTCGACAAGGTCAAGGAAATCAAGCAGAAGCGCGCCGAGCAGCCTCAGCCCGCAAGCTGATTCACTCCTTCCCGGGAACGCCTACTCTTCTCCATCCCGCGGGTTTTGCGGGATGAATCTCCGATTGGCGGCTTGGAGCATCAGTTGGGCGTCTTCGTTGGCCATGGTTGTCTTGTAGGCCGGGGCCTCCGAGAGTCTGCTACAATCCCTCTCATGAAACGACGCACCTTGCTGCAATCCCTTCCCGCCGCGGCGCTGCTTCCCGCGGCCAACTGGCTTTCCCTTCCGCGCGATTCCAAGGACAAAGCCGTTTCCGATGAAACTTCCTCCACGACGGTTTACGAGCTGCGCGTGTACCACACCTACGAGGGCAAGCTGGACGACCTGTTGCGCCGCTTCCGCGAACACACCATGCAAATTTTCGAGAAGCATGGCATCCACAACGTGGCCTATTGGACGCCCACGGACGACCCGCTCAAGGGCAAGACCCTTTTCTACGTTCTCGCGCACCCCAGTCGCGAAGCTGCTGCAGCCAATTGGAAGGCCTTCCGCGACGATCCCGAATGGCAGGAAGTGCAGAAAAAGTCTGAAGCCAACGGCAAGCTCGTCGAGAAAGTCGACTCCACTTTCCTTACCCTCACCGACTTCTCTCCGCCCGTCCGCTGAAAAGCCCGGCACTCATCTTGCAATTTCTTCGTCGGCCGTTGGTACGAGATTCAGGCTAGAGGCTCTCGGATGGCACTTCTGCGTAGGAAAAACGATAGTTTGTTCCCCTTTCGATCGCGGGGGGCGCGGAACGGAGCCGATGATCCCGCATGTTACGATAGGCGGGTAATTCCGGGGAAGCCGTCAAAACCAGAATCGAAACTCAGGATTCGTTCGATTCCATGAAGCTCCATGACTGCCAGATGGACTGCGTCGCGTGCGGACACCTTCTTGTGCCCTAGCACAATCTCTTTCGCCCGCACGGCGATGGGCCGGTCAATGGCCAGCACCTCATCGGCAATCCCCAGTAAAGCGTCAAATGCGGGTTGGATGGCGTCGCGGCGATTGATTGCCACGTAGCGATGCAGGATCTCTTGCAGGACCTCGGCATCTGTTACCAAACGTTGCCGGTCGCTAATCAGGTTTTCCAGCAACCGCTGCGCATCGGCCTTGTGCGGATGGGGTGAGCCTACCAGGTACATCGGGATATTCGAGTCGACCAAAATCAACGATGCGTACCAGCTCCGTAGCTGCTCTCGATCTCCGCAAGCATACGGTCTATGTCAGCCGAAGGAAAGTCGTGCCGCGCTGCTGCCCGAATCACCTCGAGCTTCTTCCCGGTCCCGGCGCCAGGTTCGCGCCGCCGTGCCAGGTCGAGAGCCTGCCGGACCCACTCGGCGATTGACATGCGGCGGGAGCGCGCCACACGCTGAACTTCCCGGTATTCGGGGTCCTTTAGTATCACTTGCAGCCGTTTGGCCATGGGTATGAGTCTATCTGACTCATATGCATGAGTCAAGTATGAAATAAGTGCTAGCATGAGTTGTGAGAACTCTCGACCCCACCTCGCCAGCGGCTTATGCGCCCGACTCCTCCGTCTCGGAGCCTAAATCCTCCAGCCTACCTAGCCAGCCCCTGCCCGCCGGCTCTCGCTGCGCCTCCCGCTTCTCCAACGGCAAGCTGCTGCCGTCGCCCCGGCCTGGCCTTTGTGCCTTGGTGAACCTCTGCCTCCTTCGTTTTCCTTTGCCTCGTCTCTGAGGGTAAACTAACCCATGCCTTCGCCGAGCAATTTGCCGTTGAGCTTCAACCGCGTGCGCGCGGTTCGGCAGCTCGACGCCAGCTTGGAAG
>QHYL01000549.1 GCA_003224105.1 Acidobacteriota bacterium
CCGGATTGTTTATAAATCCCATGAAGTTATTGTGCAACGCAGGAGGGGGGCTGCCTCCAAGTTCAGGGCCCCGCCTGAAACACCCCAACATCCCTTTGCCCTGAAGGGAGGCAGCCCGTCCCCTATCGCTGGGAGGTCGCAGTGCTGAAAGTGCTCATTAACGGCAAACCCGGGAAAGGATTCAGCGCCTTGGGTGCCTTGGCAAACGAAGGCTGCTGCACTCATTCGTCTCCCCTCTTAGGCCACTGGGTTGCGCTTCTTGCAATGAAGTACGGCCGCGCGCCTCTGCCGGTCTCCCGTGGCTTGGAGAAAGCGTTCATGCGCCAACGTGTTGCGGATGACCCAGCGGAACTTGGCGAACTTGCCCGCCGCTATCTATTCCTTGGCGACGCACAGATGTTGCTGGCCGAATCGCGAAGGCGCCCAACCCCCATTTCGCATTCTATTGAATTTCCAAAGCAGTTAAGCACGGAGAGACCAACTCAATCGGAAACCGGAGTTCCCTGTAAATGTCGTCTTTAGACTCTTTAGGAAGAACCAAATCCAGCAGGAGCCGCGCGGGCATCCCCTCAACCGCAAGTCGGCTGAGTGATTTTGTGAAGTCGCTGATCGCAATTGACTCCAAACCGCCTTTCCACTTGCCCAGAAGGAAAAGACAGCCTCGCGGTTCGGACGAAACTCTGGACAAGGTTTTTCAGGGCCTGCTGAAAGAGGCCAATAGGGAGCTTGCCAGTTTGCTAAGGGACGTACACTCCGGGCCGGACACAGACTTACTCGACGGCGCCGAAAGCCAGGCCATTCGAGACCTCCTGCGGCGCGCGCTCCAATGCGCCACGAAACAGTACATGTTGCAGACCGAACTCGGCAATCTCGCGCTCCAGGACGAACTAACGGGCCTTTACAATCGCCGCGGTTTTCTTGCTCTCGCGGAGCGTCAGTTGAAGCTCGCCCGCCGCTCCGGCCGCAGCTTGCTCTTATTCTTCATTGACGTTGATGGATTAAAAGACATCAACGATGTCTTTGGTCATGGCGAAGGCGATGCCGCTTTGAAGTGTACAGCTGAAGCCCTGGAAACGACTTTCCGGGATTCCGACGTCATTGCCCGGTTTGGAGGAGACGAGTTTGCCGTGCTGGCCATCGAAGCCTCTGGTCAAAGCGAAGCCACCATCCGCGAGCGCCTGACCGAGTACTTGGCCTCGGCAAGGCGCCAGGACTCAGATTATAAGTTTTCCGTCAGTTTGGGAGCTGCGCGGATTGATCCTTGGAACCTAACGTCGATTCGCGACTTAATCGCCGAGGCTGACCAGGCCATGTACGAACAGAAGCGCCGCCGTTCGCCAGGGCGTACGAGTGCTTTGGAGTGCTATCCATCCTGATCGAAGGAGTGTAAGAGTCAGACTTTCGAACTCACACATCCCAAGGAGAAGAGATAGCGCGCACGCTGAAACCCCAGGATTCGTAGGATGACAGAGAAGGCTCCTGCAAGCCCGCTTCATGCCCCAGCTCCATGGAACTGGCCAGGACCCCGAAGGTGAAAGGGCAAGACACTCATGGCTGTGCGGTCTGGTCGACTTGAAAAACGTATTCAGCTGTCCCTGCCGGTACAGATTTCGAGCTTATACGATCCGTCTGCGAGCGAGCGTACGACGACAGAGAACGTATGCTCTTTGGGAATGCGCGTCTTGACGCAAAAGGCTAAAGAACTCAACGAACGGCTGATGATCAGCTCGCTCGTGGGGGACCTGCGAGCCTTGGCTCGCGTCGTTTATTGTCAACGCCTGCCCGACGGCCGTTTTGGCGTCGGGATTCAGTTTCAAGGGCAATCCATTAGCTGGCCGGGGGGATCGGTTGCAGGGGCAGGCGACTGAGCTTGCAAAACGTTCGGCTTGGATGCCGAAGAGTTTCCTCGAAGGGCGCTGGTGGCTTGGCTCCCGGTCAAGAGCGCTCGTGTCATGAGTCGCACAAAACTGGTGCTCCTGTCTATCGGGCTCCTCGTTTTGGCGGCAGGCTTGCTCAACAAAATCGGTCGAGCTTTACCGGTAGATTTTTTCCCTTTCACATCTTCAAAACCGCCGAGCACATCTTCTTTTCCTCCACACCCGGGCACAGTCATCTGGTCAGCAGACATGGAGACCGGCGATCTCTCGCAGTGGAGTGTCCCTGATGTCCCCGGCGGCCCCAACACCGGGGGAGGCGTTTTCGACAGCGGCCTTGCCATCGCCGGAGTGGACGCGGTCGGCCTTGCCCATAGCGGCCTCCACTCGGCCAAGCTCTTTGTAAATACTCAAAGTACCGAGGAGTTTCCTACGAGCGGAACCCGCCTGTTTCGCTGGCTCGAGCCGGAAAAGCATCCAGAACTTTATTACCGCGTCTGGTTTTACTTTCCCCAGCGCTACGTCCCTAATGGCAATCCTCCCTGGTGGAACGTTTTCCAATGGAAATCGAAGCGCGCCGATGTCAGCGATCCCTTCATTGCTTTGAACGTTGGCAATCGTTCTGATGGAACTATGTATTTCTATCTATATGACAAAAATGCCAAAAACTCTTACGGCCAATCCATCAAGAACATTCCTGAAGGGCAATGGTTTCGCGTTGACGCATTCTATAAATGTTCAGGCGAAAAGAACGGGCACGTCACTTTCTGGCAGGACGGCGCGCAAATTCTGGATGTCGGAGACGTCCAAACGCGCTATCCCGACGGCAACTGTTCTTGGAGCGTCAACAACTACTCCACCAGCCTGAACCCCAGCGCGGCTACCATTTATGTTGACGACGCCGCCATCTGCCTCGGTGGCCGCTGCCCTTGAACATTCGAGCAAATTGCCCATCTTTGAACCCAGGAATTTACCCAATTGAAGATGTGCTCTAGCTGATTTAAACAAGTTTGATGAAACACCAGGAGCGAACAGCATCTCCAGCTTAGCATGATTCCTCTTACGCCCCATGGGCGGACAGCCCCTTTTCTCTTCGGAGCGTCACATGACGAGACTCAAGGCCACGATGTGATGAACCCAACCGCACCGCACACGGCGGGACAGCGCGCCTATTCTCAGCTTCAGGCTAGGCTCGCCCTTCCCTCTATCCCTGCACTGGACGGGATTCGCGCTATCGCGGTTTTTCTCGTGCTGTTCTACCACTTGGGCAATG
>QHYL01000380.1 GCA_003224105.1 Acidobacteriota bacterium
AGCTTTCGGGCGGGTAGCCCATGCTTTCGGGTTTTGAAAGCGTCGGGCCCCATTGGCGTAACTTGCAATCTGAAGAACTAATCCGCGTAGACGTTGCTGCGGTGGCCGACAGCCACGACCAGCACGATGAGCTTGGCCTGCTGGAGCTGGCAAATGATGCGATAGTCGCGCACGCGATATCGCCATAACCCGAATTTGCTGTGGCGAAGCGGCTTGCCGAACGAGCGCGGGTCTTCGGCTCGGCCAATGCGTTGCCCCATGTAATCTAGAATCTCGCGTTGCGCCCGGCGATCGAGTTTCTTGAGGTCCCTGACGGCCTCCTCGTCGTACTCAATCGTCCAGGCCAAGCTGCCTCCGGACCTCGGCGGCGCTGTAGTGCTTTCCGCGCTTTTCCAACCGGGCCTCGGCCAGGTAGCGGTCTTCCAGTTCCTCGATGTTTTCCTCGATCAGCTTGGTGGCGTAGAAAGTCTTGGTGCGCCCGGTCTGCCGGGCGAGCCGCGAGAGGCGTCGTTCCAGGGCGGGCTTCAGTCGAATTGACAGCATCAAGAATCTCCCGAAGAATTGTATGACATGTAGGATATGTCATACGACGCTAGGACGCAAGCCCTTCGATGCACCCCGATTGCCGTGCGGAGGGTGCGCTGCCATCTTGGCCACGCGTTTGATGAAAAGCAAGAGACGGCAAGTGAGAAGGAAAGGACCCGGCACGAAGCCCGCGCTACGAAATCAGGCTGCGCAAATGACGGTGATCCGTATCAGGATATGTTATCGCCATCTTTGGCTGCGCAAATGACGGTGATCCGTATCAGGATATGTTATCGCCAAAGGATCGCCAAAAACGCTAGTAGCACCTTGCTTGCTCGCATGTACCGTATATGGTACACTGCCGAAGTGAGTGGAAAACTCAAATCCCCCGCTGATTCCGAAAATCAAGGCAAGCGGGTTCCAGCGGTTTTCTATCGGACGGAGGCAGGCGGGGAGCCGGTTCGGGAATGGCTCAAGGGGCTTTCAGAGGATGATCGGAAACGCATCGGCGAGGACATCAAGACGGTGGAATTCGGCTGGCCAATCGGGATGCCGGTTTGCAAGCCGCTCCGCGACGGTGTCTATGAAGTTCGCACCAGCCTGGCCCAGAACCGAATTGCACGCGTGCTTTCTACATCGACAAAAAGGGGCGAATGATCCTGCTCCATGGATTCATCAAGAAAACGCAGAAGACGCCCCCAGAAGATTTAGATCTCGCGAGGCACAACAAGAGCAAGCACCAAGCGGGACTGAAATGAGAGGAACTGCCATGAGGGTAAGGAAAAACCGCAAAAAAGTCGACCACAGTGGGTCCAGCTTCAACAGCTTTCTGGAACAGGAAGGGATCCGGGAGGAAGTAGAGGCCGTGGCCATTAAGCGCGTGCTGGCGTGGCAACTGGAGCAAGCCATGCGGAAACAGCAAAAGACGAAGCAGGCGATGGCGAGACAACTTCGAACCAGCCGGTCACAATTGGATCGGCTGCTCGATCCGCGGAATGTCTCCGTGACGCTCGATACGATCACGCGGGCAGCGCGGGCGCTCGGCAAGCGTGTAATCCTTCGTATGGCAGACGCCAAGGCTGCGAAACGCGCATAACAACGAGTCGGAACGCCCCTAGCTTATCGGCCGTCGCCCATGTTTCCGAGCGTGTCCGGCTTCGTAACCGAGTCCGTGGCCGCAGTTCCTGTGATTAGCCGCGCGCCACGGCTGAACGTGAGATACTCGAACCCCCACTGAATAAACACGAGCACCCGGCTCTGAAACTCCACGATGTACATCAGGTGGATAAAGAGCCAGATGAGCCACGCAGGCCATCCGGAAAGATGGAAGCCAAAAATGTTAGCTACCGCAGCGGCGCGTCCGATGACCGCCATATCTCCTTTATTGAAGTAATGAAACGGTCGAAGCGGCTGCTTCCCTGCCACGCGCGCGCGAATCGTTTTTGCCGCATAACCTCCGCCCTGCATGGCCACTTGCGCGACCCCCGGGAGCGATTTTCCCTTTTCGTCCACGGCATTCGCCAAATCGCCAATAATGAAAATGTCGGGATAGTTGGGAATCGTCAAGTCGGGCAGCACTTTGATGCGGCCGTTGCGATCCGTCTCCGCTTTCGTGCGCCGAGCAAGGCATTCGCCGAAAGGAGTGGTCGTCACCCCACCAGCCCAGATGACGGTCCGCGCCGCCAGCGACTCCGTGGCGTCTCCACGCTTGAAGGTCACGCCCTGCGCGTCAATATTCGTGACCATCACGCCCTTGACGACTTCTACGCCTAAACGCGTGAGGAGTTTCTCCGCTTTGGCGGACAAATCTTCTGGGTAGGCCCCGATCACGCGCGGCGCTCCCTCCAGCAAAAAGATGCGCGCTTCTTGCGGATGAATCCTGCGAAAATCATTTCGCAGCGTTTCGCTGGCAATCTCGGCAAGCGCTCCGGAAAGCTCCAGCCCGGTTGCGCCTGCACCCACGATGACGAAGGTAAGCCAGGCACGCTCCTCCTCCTCGGTCGCGGCGCGCTCGGCGCGTTCAAACGCGTACAGAATCTTGTGGCGGATGGCTGTCGCCTCTTCCACGGACTTGAGGCTGGGCGCCCATTGCCGCCACGCGTCGTTCCCGTAATAGGAAGTCTGCGAGCCCGTGGCCACGATCAACGAGTCATACGGATAGGTATCACCGTCACGCAGAATCACGCGCTTCGCAACCGGGTCCACGTCCACGGCTTCCCCGAGAAGGACGCGCGCATTTTTCTGACGGCTCAGGACGCTTCGCAGCGGCGCGGCAATTTCTCCCGGAGAAAGCGAGCCCGTCGCCACTTGATAAAGCAGCGGCTGAAACAAATGAAAGTTTCTCCGGTCGATAAGCGTCACGTCCACCGGGGCGCGCTTCAGTTTTTGTGCCGCGGCCAGTCCGCCAAAGCCCCCGCCTAGAATCACCACCTTGTGTTTTTGTTCCATCTCTTCGTCTCAGCAACCTCGTCTTTGGGAACATCATCTCATTTACGTGATGCTTTTGCCTTTTGCGCGCTCGTCGGGTGAGTATCCCTGCTACGATCGCACTTTTGCGAAGTCTCATACTGAGATTGATTGCGACCCCGCCGTTTGGTCTCGAGTCGAAGAGCTGATCCGGCAACAAATTTCCCCCGCCACCGTGAAGGCAGAGACAATAAAACCTCAAAGACCATGAGGACGAGGAACGTGAAACCAGAGAGTGTGAAGCCCCAAAGGTCTCGAAGCCAGAGACAATGAAGCCCCAGAAACCGTGAAGCAAGATTGATTTTTATGACCATCGAATCGGCGAGCCGGCCATTGCTCGAAAGAAATACGTTGCGCTTCTTGTGCTCGGTGTTGATCAAAGGCGGAACGCGCGGAGAGATTTGCCGGCTGCTCGATCCCGGCGTGTTTCAGGATCCCCTTCACCGCGTGGTGTTCGAGGAGATTCGCGAACTTGGTTCCATTGATTCGCGCCGCTTGCGCGAACTTCTTCCGGCCCGCGTTACGAATCGCGGATTTCCCGACTTCGACCTGAAGTCTTTTCTGGCCCCTCAGGAAGTCAGCGAGAAAGAGATTGATGAGCTCTTTGAGAGCGCGTTGCAACTGCTCGATTTGAGCCATCCTGACGAGGAAACCTTTCATGATTAGCTTGGCGGTAACCAACAAAACTGCGCGGATTTTGCCTCTCGTGGAGGCTTTCGGCTTCGCCGGATTTATCGCGTGGTTCATCTGGCAGCTTCAGGATTCTGTTCGCTACGTATGGCTCGTGTTTCCGGTTTGGCTGATTGCCAGCTTCCTTTTGAACAGTGACACGCCGCAAACTCTTGGATGGCGCGTGGACAATTTGTGGAGCGCCACGAAGCGTGCGTCCATGGTTTTCCTGCCCTGTTCACTCGCCATTGTGGTTGTGGGATTCCTTCTCGGAGGCGAGCACCACACGTTGCAACATGTTCTTCTGCCGAGCCGCTTCTTCGGCTACATGGCTTTCTGCCTGCTGCAACAAGTGGGCCTGAGCTCTCTCGTCACCAATCGGCTGCTCGCTGCGACTGACAGCCCTTTGCGCGCTTCCTTCATCGCCGGCCTTTTATTCGCTTTGCTCCATTGGCCGAATCCCGTCCTTGTACCCCTCACTTTTGTTGGCGGAGCTTTGATGGCCTGGCTGTTCTGGAAGGAGCGCAACATTCTTCCGCTTACAGTGTGGCAGACGATTCTTGGCTCGCTGATTTGGTGGGCTTTTCCGATTGCCTGGCATCACAGCATGCGCGTGGGGCCCGGCTTCTATCACTTCCCCGGATATTGAGCACCGGTTTAGAGATTCAAGTGGGTGTACTTGCGCGTGGTGGCCGCTCTGGCGCCGCTGGGTTCACTCTTCCCTTTTGCGTCGTTCGTCCAGACACCGGGAATGGAGAATTTGCATTTCGGGCAAGCGCCGTCCTTGATGCGATATTCCAAGATGTCGTGCCACGAGCGGCGCACGAGAAGCTCTTTGCAATTCGGGCAATACGTGTTCGCGCCGTCGCTGTAGACGTTCCCCTCGTACACGTAGCGCAGCCCAACCTCCGTAGCGATTTGGCGTGCGCGATCCAGCGTGGAGGCCGGCGTCCGCGGTTTGTCCTGCAGCTTGAAATCGGGATGAAACGCGGTGAAATGCAAAGGAACATCCGGGCCCAGATGCGTCAGAATCCATTCGGCAAGCTTTCGCGTCTCGGCCGGGTCGTCGTTCAGCGTGGGAATCATAAGGTTCGTAATCTCAAACCAGACCTGGGTTTCCTTCTTCAGCCATTCTAGAGTTTCCAGAACCGGCTGAAGATGCGTTAGCGTAATTTTTCCGTAGAAATTTTCCTTGAACGCTTTTAGATCCACGTTTGCCGCATCAACGTAGTCATAAATATCGTGGAAAGCTTCGTAGGTGACATAGCCGTTCGTCACCATTACAGTTTTTAGTCCGCACCGCCTCGTTTCTTTAGCGATGTCCATGACGTATTCGCCCCAGATGGTCGGCTCGTTGTACGTGAACGCGAGCGATTCGCAGCCGTATTTCATCGCCAACTGCGGCACGTCTTCCGGAGGAATGTGCTGGGAGCGCACTTGATCGGAGCGCGACTTGGAAATGTCCCAGTTCTGGCAGAAGAAGCAGCCCATGTTGCAGCCTGCCGTGCCCATACTGAAAATGCGCGTTCCGGGAAGAAAATGATTTAGAGGTTTTTTTTCAATGGGGTCAATTTGGAGAGCGGCGGGGGAACCGTATCCGAGGTTATACAGTTTTCCGTCCTGATTGATGCGGATGAAACAGAATCCTGATTGTCCCGGGTGAATGTGGCAATGACGCGGGCAAAGATAGCAGTGAACCCGGCCGTTCGCTTCCGGCTCCCACCAGCGAGCCTCGTGGAGTTTTTCTGTTTTCTGGAGGATCTTCAGTTCTTCCACGGACCCTCCTCCCTGCAATGATTATACGCGCGCAGTAAGCCTGGAAGGAGTGGCAGCACTCGCCGCGATGTAAAGAGTGACGTAGTAGATCAAGCGTGGTGGCGTTGGAAGCGGCGTCGTTCGGCGGCCCAGTCCACGAACCGCTCCATGTGCTCGCGGTATTTCCAGGCGAGCTGAAAAAACTTGCCTGCCGTCATGTCCGCTGCTTCTTTTCCCAAGAACGTCTCAAAGCGCCAGCGCATGTAGGGACTTTTCCACGGTTTCAAGCGATAGCCTCTCGCCGCGGTCCAGTAGTAGCTTAGGGTCTTAAACATTTTCTTCGAAATGCTATTGCGATTCGGGCCGTTTTGCAAACCATCTGTGTGTGGTTACAAGCGTCAGCGACAATTCTGCGGATTGTCCTATAATTTGCTCCTATGAAAATAAAAAACCCCCGTGCTCTCCGATTTTTATCGAGTGCGCTGACTCTTTGCCTTGTGGCGCCGCCATCGTATGCGCACGAACCGGTTTACGCGCGCAAAGGGATGGTGGTCGCGCAGGAACCATTGGCTGCCGATGTGGGAGTGGCGGTTTTGAAATCCGGCGGGAACGCGGTGGATGCCGCGATCGCCGTCGGCTTTGCGCTGGCCGTGACGCATCCATTTGCCGGAAACTTGGGAGGCGGCGGCTTTATGCTCATCCGCTTGGCGGATGGGCGCACCACGTTCATCGATTTCCGAGAAAAAGCCCCTCGCAAGGCCACGCACGACATGTATCTGGACACGAGTGGAAACCCGAGCAAAGACAGTTTGCTCGGTTGGCGCGCTGCGGGCGTGCCCGGAAGCGTTTGCGGGTTCGACCTCGCTCTCAAGAAGTACGGCACGAAACCTTGGGCGGAATTGCTGGAGCCTGCTATTCAACTCGCTTCCTCCGGTTTTCCGATTTCCTATCCGCAGATGCGCTCGTTCAAAACAAGCGCCGATTCCCTTTCGCAATTCCCGGAATCCAATCGTATTTTTCTGAAAGGTGGCGCCTTTTTCGACTGGAACGAAAATTTTCGGCAGCGGGAACTGGCTCGCACCCTCGAACGCATTGCGCATAAAGGCGCAAAGGATTTTTACGAAGGCGAGACCGCGCGCATCCTTGCGCGGGAAATGGAGAAGAACGGCGGACTGATTACTCTGGATGACCTGCGCGAATACCAAGCCGTCGAACGCAAGCCTTTAGAAGGCGACTACAAAGGCTACCACATCATCACTTCGCCGCCTCCCAGCTCCGGCGGCGTGGGCATCCTGCAAATGCTGGGCATGCTCGACGGAACCGGTTATGAGAAATCCAAGGCCGGCTCGGCCACCGCGTATCACTATCTTGCTGAGGTGATGCGCCGGTTCTACGCCGACCGCAACGAATATCTAGGCGACCCGGATTTTGTGAAAAATCCCATCGCAGCGATGGTCGATCCCGGCTACATTCGCACGCGGCGCGATTCCATTGATCCCGTCCTCGCTACTCCCAGCGACCAGATTCGGCCCGGCCTTCCCGCGGGCGCCGCGGAAGGCTCGGACACCACGCACTACAGCATTGCCGACGAACAAGGCAACGTCGTCGCGGTCACCTACACCTTGAACAACGGCTACGGCAGCAAAGTCACCGTGCCCGGCTTAGGCTTTCTGCTCAACGACGAAATGGACGATTTTTCCGCCAAGCCTGGAATGCCCAATCTCTTCGGCCTGGTTCAAGGCGAGACGAATTCCATTGCTCCGGGCCGCCGTCCCCTTTCTTCCATGGTTCCCACCATCGTGCAGAAGGATGGCAAGCCTTTTCTGGTTCTGGGCGCTCCCGGAGGCTCGATGATCATCACCGCGGTTCTGCAAGTGATGCTCAATGTCATGGACTTTGGAATGAACGTACAGGATGCCATCGACTTTCCGCGCATACATCATCAATGGAAACCCGATACGCTAGGCATCGAGCGCGGGGTTTCCCCGGACACGATTGCGTTGCTCAAGAAGGCCGGCTATTCCATTGAGGACGCCAAACCGATTGTGATCGCGCGCGTTGAAGCGATTTTACTGAGCGACGGCTGGCTCCAAGGAGGCCATGACGAACGCGGCACGGGCAAAGTTTCCGGATATTAGGTTGTGTGGGGTGTCGAGCCGTTGCAGTCCAGAACGGCGAAGTAGAGTCGCCACTACAAGGCAAAGCACGCATCAGATTTGCTACACTGCGGTTGGGGAGACAGTGAATGGCATCCAAGATTATCTTGCGGAATCCGGCGATTCTCAGCGGTGAGCCGGTATTTCGCGGGACGCGAGTGCCGTTCAAGGCACTGACGGACTATCTGGAGCACGAACGCAGCCTCGGCGAGTTCTTGGAGGATTTTCCGAGCGTGACGCGCGAAGACGCCATTGCGGCGCTGGAAGAGGCCAGGACCAGCCTGACAGCGACCTTGAAATGAGGCTGCTGATTGATGAGTGCCTTCCGAACAGGGTGAAGTTCTTGTTCGTCGAAGCGGGGCATGATTGCCAGACGGTGCGGGAAGCAGGATTCAGCGGGAAAGAGAACGGAGAGCTTCTGGCGGTAGCGGACAAGAAGTTTGATGTCCTCCTCACGATAGACAAGAACATTCGCCATCAGCAGAATCTCGCGGGCAAGAAGATCGCTGTGCTGATTATTCGATCCATTTCAAGCGACTTAGAAGATATCCGGCCACACATTCCGGACGCACTCGCGGCATTGCGGACGATCCAACCAAGTCAATTCGTCGAAGCCGGGACTCCGTAGTCGCACGCGTCGAAGCGATTCTGCTGAGCGACGGCTGGCTCCAAGGCGGCCACGACGACGCGGCACCGGCAAAGCCGTCGGCTATTAAGCTCAGGGTGGCTCGAATTCTTGGAATGTTTGGTACACTCCGCCTTCGGAGGTGCTGCGATGAGTGCCTGTTCATCCATGGGGCCTCGCCCCATTCCTTTGCGTCCCTGGCTCGTGTCGTTGATGATTGTTTTAGCGGCGTCCGCCCTTGGAATTCAGTGGGCCACGGCCGCCACTTGCGAGAGCCTGGCCATACTCATGCTGCCCAACACAACCATTACGGTTGCAAAGGCGGAAGCCGCGGGCAAGTTCACACCACCTAGGCCCGGTAATTTGCCCGGACGTCCGCTGGACAACTTGCCGGCGTTCTGCCGCGTGGCCGCAGAAATCAAGCCGACGAAGGATTCCGACATCAAGTTCGAGCTGTGGATGCCCGCATCGGGGTGGAACGGCAAGTTCATGGGCCTCGGCAATGGCGGTTGGGCGGGAGAAATTTCGTTTTCCGGAATAGGGGACGCGCTTCGACGGGGCTATGCCGCTGCGTCTACCGATACCGGACACGAAGGCAGCGGTGGGGATGCCAGCTTTGCGCTCGGCCATCCCGAAAAGGTAATTGATTTCGGATATCGAGCGGTCCATGAGATGACCGTAAAGTCTAAAACAATCATCGCCGCCTTTTATGGAAATGCTCTCAAACATTCTTACTGGTATGGATGCTCAACGGGCGGCAAACAAGGGCTCACCGAAGCTCAGCGTTTCCCCGACGACTACGAGGGCATTATCGCCGGCGCACCCGCCAATTTCTTCACGCATCTCATTGTCAGCGGCATTTGGATCGCGGAAGCGACTCGTGAGAACCCCACGGGCTACATACCCAGAGAAAAGTTACCGCTGCTTTATAAAGCGGTGGTGGATGCCTGCGACACGCTGGATGGAGTGAAGGACGGCGTTCTGGACAACCCCAAGCGCTGCCACTTTGATCCGAACGCGCTGCTCTGCAAAGGCGCCGACGGTCCCGAATGCCTGACAGCCGCCCAAGTGGAAGCCGCCAAGAAGATTTATGCCGGGCCGAAGAACCCGCGGACGGGCGAACAAATCTTTCCCGGTCTCGAACCTGGCAGCGAAAACGGCTGGGTCTTTTTCGCTCGTGAACGGGAGCCACCGATTGTCGCATCCTATTTCAAATACCTGGTCTTCAAGAATCCAAACTGGGATTTCCGAACGCTGAATTTCGACAGCGATGTGGCCCTTGCCGACAAGCTGGACAATGGGATCATCACGGCGACCAATCCGAATCTGAAGGAGTTCTTCGCGCGAGAAGGAAAGCTGTTGCTGTATCACGGTTGGAACGACGGCGCCATCGCTCCACAGAACACCATCAACTATTACAATACCGTCGCCGATGCAATGGGCGGGTCCGCCAAAGTGCAGGACTCGATGCGTCTGTTCATGGCCCCCGGCATGGACCATTGCTATGGGGGCAACGGTCCTTTTGATTTTGATACCATCGCAGCCCTCGAACAGTGGGCCGAGAAGGGGAACGCGCCGGATCGCATCATCGCCGCGCACTTCCCCGATGGCGCCCCACCTGCCAAGCCGGACCGCACTCGGCCGCTGTGCCCGTATCCTCAGGTAGCAAAATACAAGGGCTCGGGCGGCATCGACGATGCTTCCAATTTTGCTTGTGCTAAAGAGTAATCACCGTATCGACTTCGACCAGATCGCCATTTCACAGTGACGGGTGGCGCCAAGGCGGACATGACAAACGCGGCACCGGCAAAGCCGTGGGCTATTAGGGTAACCGTAAGACGGTTGTCCCGCGAATCCTTGCAGCTCTATTGCCTGTACCCTGCTAGGCTTTGCAGAGAGATACCTGTAAAAGGTATTCGTCCGCTGGAGTAATCCCCGGGGGCCGTTCAATGGCACAGCCGACTGCAAATCAGCCTACTTCAACCGCTGGAAAGCGGCGAAGCAGACGTTTCCCCTTCATCTCCCCCGTGGAAGCGACATGGCAAGAACCTAATGGCAAAATCTTCCGGGAAGCCGGACAAGCCACGGAGGTAAATGCCCAGGGTGGCTTGCTGGAGATGAAGACGTACCCCGCTGTGGGCACTCAGATCGAGATCACGAACCTTCTTTCGCATGAGTCCTCCCACGCCCGCGTCGTTGGCGTGCGGCGCAATGCCGAAGACCGCTTGCTTGGAGTGGCCGTGGAACTTCTAGTCCCCAGCGACACGTTCTGGGGCATGAATTTCCAGCTAAAGAAAGCCTGCGCGGACCTGGTCAAGCTGGAGTACGACATGCGCTCGGGCACGGTCGACCAGCGCGTCCTCGGGGAATTCCGCGATGCCGTGGACAATGTGCGCAAGACCGCGTGGGCGGTTCAAGAGTGGCAGGAGCGCCAATCGCGGCGGCAAGATCCGCAATCCGTCCTTCCCTTGCTGACGGCGGAACGCATCCGCCGGGCTACGCAGCTTTGCGACGCCATCACCGCCGCTTCCGCCGCACAGGAAGTAGTTCGTCAAACCGTGGGGATTGAGGAGTTTCTGCAAGCCGTCGAGCGCGTCCACCAAAGCCTTCTTGATCTTTTCAAGGACCGCGAACCGTAACTCGCACCCTTGGGCTCGCCTTCGCGTTTTAGCCCGCGTCAGTTGAGACGCACGGCGCTTACAAAAGGCAGGCTTTCACACTCGCCGCGGCAAAACTGTCCAAGGCCTACGGCAACAGCGTGAAATTCACGGTGATGACGGTATCGACTTCGACCGGTTCGCCATTCAGCAGAGTTGGCTGATACCGCCATTGGCTGACGGCTTCCACTGCCGCGCGCGCGAGGTCTGGGTTAATCTGGCTATTCAAGACTTGCAGAGACAGCGGAGTGCCGTCCTTTCCGACAACCGCATGGAGCAGCACCGAACCCTGTGCGCCCGCGGCTTTGGCGCTCTGAGGGTAGACAGGCTGCACCCTGCTAATCACCTTTGCAGCTTGCACACTGCCGCCAATCCGTACTCGAATCGCTTTTGATTTCGCCTCGGCTTCCGCCGCCTCTTTGGCTTTCTGTGAACCCTCAGCCTTTACGTCCACGGTCTCGTTGATGCCCTCGATGTCCAGCCTGGCCTTCATCGCAAGGTCGCGACCCGGTTCCAACACGACTTGCGGCGCGAGGTACGTGGCGAATCCGGGCTTGAGCACCTTCATCTCGTACTCGCCCGCCGGCAAAGCTTTGAAAACAAAGTTGCCTTCAGCATCCGAGGTCGTCATGTCGATAGTATTCGCCTTGTGGTTGGTCATGACAATAGTGGCATTCGGAATGGCTCCATCACTCGGATCAAAAATCGTACCCGTAATTCTCCCCGACAGATTCTGGCCCGGGAGCCGGAGTGCCGCGAGCGGAAGCAGCAA
>QHYL01000550.1 GCA_003224105.1 Acidobacteriota bacterium
CAAACTTCACGTCTTTCGAAAGCAGGCGATGCGTGCCAATCACGATGTCTACCTTGCCGGCTTCCAGATCTGCGAGCACCTTCTTTTGCTCCGCGGCGGTGCGAAAGCGGCTTAGCAATTCAATGCGCGCCGGAAACGCGGCAAACCGCTTCTTGAACGTTTCAAAATGCTGAAAAGTGAGAACTGTCGTTGGCGCAAGCACCGCCACTTGTTTGTTGTCCATCACTACTTTGAAAGCTGCGCGCATCGCCACTTCGGTCTTCCCGTAGCCCACGTCGCCGCAAAGCAGCCGATCCATCGGCTCGCTGCGCTCCATGTCCTTCTTAATGTCGGCAATGGCTGATATCTGATCGGGCGTTTCTTCGAATTCAAATGCATCTTCAAATTCGCGCTGAAAATTGCCATCGGGAGAAAAACCGAAGCCCGGCGTCGTCTTGCGCTGAGCATATAGAGCCAGGAGCTGGTCGGCCATATCTTCCAGCGACTTACGCACGCGCGTCTTGCGCGTGTTCCAGGCCGTGCCGCCAAGTTTATCCAGCGGCGGATGCGCTCCTTCGAGAATCCGGTAGCTCTGCACCAAGTCCATGCGCTCCAGCGGAACGTACAGCCGCGCATCGTCCGCGTAGCGCAAGAGCATAAATTCGCCGCGATGCCCGTCCGATTCAATCTGACGCAGCCCCTCGAATTGCCCGATGCCGTGGTCCACGTGAACAACAAAGTCGCCCGGCTTGAGTTCGGCAAAATCGCTGAAAAAACCCGAGGTGCGGATTTTGTGGCTCGGTCGCTCGACCGTCGGGGTCACATCGAAGAGGTCCGCATGACCGTAAATGGTGAGATTGGCGTCGGGAAATGTCACACCTTCGGCGAACGGCGCGCGAATCAGCAGCATCCCTGCAGATTCTTGCGCGCCTTCGGCGGTAAAACCTGCCGCGGCTTCTTCCGATTCGCCCAACACGTAGGGCACTTCGTATTCGCGGCAGATATCCGCAAACCGTTCGATTTCGCCCGTACTTGCGGCGGTCAGAAACACGCGTCCGCCGGAAGCGAGTTGTGACTTGACGTCGCCCATGCAGGCAACCACGTCGCCATGAAACCGCCCGCTGGGACGGGAAGAAATTTCAAACTGCGGAGAGGTTCCGATGCCCAGCGCCAGCTGCTCCAAATGAATTTGCGAGGCTTTCCCAAGCGTCGCGGCAATTTGCTCCTCATTCCAAAAATAGTGAGATGCCGGTGGTGCATTTGCCTGGCCGTGACGTTCGTACACTTCCGTGGCAGCAGCCAGATGCTGCTGCGCGGCTTCGCGCAACGCTTGCGGTTCATCGAGAAAAACAATCGGCCGCAACGAGCTTTCCGACAATTCAAAAAGAGATGCAGCGCCTGTTTCCCCGGGAGGTCCAAACGCCGAAACGGCTTCCCAATCCGAAGAATCGTTGGCGGCCCCATTTTCCACTGCCGGCACAGCCCATTCTGTCAACGGTAACAGCGTCGTTCGCACCACCGGAGCAATCGACCGCTGCGTGCGCGCGTCAAATTCGCGCACGGATTCCACCGTGTCGCCCAACAATTCGATCCGCACCGGCCTCATCGCTTCCGGCGAGAACACATCTATGATGCCCCCGCGCACCGCGAATTGCCCCGGCAGCTCCACCATTTCCGTGCGCGTGTAGCCCACCGAGCCCAGATGCGTAATCAATTCTTCGTGGCCGATTTCCGTGTCCTTCGCCAGCGTTTTTGTAAGGTACAAATAAGCCGCCGGATCCTGATAACGCCAAAGCGCCGCGGCCATCGGCGCAATCACCAGCGAAATTTGCCCGTCCACTAATCGAAACAGCGTCGTGGCCCGCCGCTCCAGAATATCGGCGTGCGGGCTTTGCATTTCCCAGGGCAGGCGGTCAAACGACGGAAGTGTCCCGACGTTCCCCGAAGCTCCGGGAAAAATCCCTGCGAAAAAACGCAGCGTCTCCGCCAGGGATTCCGCGCGCCGGTTCGAATCTGTCACAAAAAACGCGGGCCTTCTTAGCGCATGCGTCAGGTAAACCGCCACCAGCGCCTTGGCCACGTCGTGCAGTCCCGTGATCGAAACCAGTCCCGCGTTCGCGCGCAGCTCCGCCAACGCGCCTTCCACCGAAGGCTGGCGCAGCAAACTCTCCAATCTTTCGCGAACTGCTGGAAGTATCATGCGTGGGCGATCAGGATTCCGCGCGCGGCGCGCGCTTTTCTTTAGGCTGAGCCTTCTCGTTTACCCTGGAAGGGCCGGACTCTTCAGCCTTTGCATTCTCATTTACATCGGAAACTTCGGCGCCTTCCCAAATTTTCTTCAGAATCGTCGTCGTCGAATAGCCCGGCACAAATGGAATTGAAACTACGTGCCCGCCCGCCGCTTCCACTTCTTCCCGGCCAACAATCTGGTCGCCGGGCCAGTCCCCGCCTTTTGCGAGCACGTCGGGAAGCAATTGCGCAATCACCTCTCGCGGCGTGAGTTCATTGAAAATAATCACTCCGTCCACCGCTTCCAGCGCCGACAGAATCTCCGCACGCTCCTGCTCCGGAATCACCGGCCGGTTGGGCCCCTTCAACTGACGCACGCTCGAATCGCTGTTCAGCCCGACAATCAGCACGTCACCCAACTGCCGCGCCATTTCGAATCCGCGAATGTGCCCCGAATGGAGCAGGTCAAAGCAGCCATTGGTGAAAACAACCTTGCGGCCATTGCGTTTCTCGCGGCCAAACCGCAAAATCGCCTCCTCGAGCGTCAAGGCTTTCGATTGCAAGGGATCTCCATGTAGGCAGAAGAGAAATCGGGACCACGCCTGAACCCTTATTTTATCACGCGCAAGAGGCTCGGCGCTTGGGAGCGCCCATTTCACAAATGAAATCACGAAAAACCGCACGCGCCCTCGCTGGAATCTTTCTTGTCGCCGCAGGCTTCTGGCTCGCGTTCCCGAAAGCCTATCGCGAGAGGACGTATTTCATTCCCGCCGCCGGCTGCCGGCTGGAAACGACGATCTTCGAAAAGAAGGAAGGAGTTTCGCGAGGGACGGTCGTGCTCTT
>QHYL01000551.1 GCA_003224105.1 Acidobacteriota bacterium
CGAAGGGAAAGATTCTTCCAGGTGATCGAGTACATCTTCTTGCCATAATGCTCCGTCATGGACTGGACGATGCCATCGCCCGTGCCGACGTCGTGAAGCAAGAAGTCACCATACGGGTGAAATTGCATTCCACCCATGGCTGCGGGGACCGTCAATGCGCCGCCCGTGACCTTTGTTCCGGCGGCAGCGGTGGTCATGGTTTCCACATGGCATTCCGCGCAGCCTATTTTGGCGAAGAG
>QHYL01000552.1 GCA_003224105.1 Acidobacteriota bacterium
TTCAACGACAGGAACGTAAAGCACCTGGCCGCAGATCTTGTGGTGGCTCTTGTTGCATTGATCTTTGGCTAAGTCCACAAAGGTTTGGTCGGGCACGGCTTCTACAAAGCCGTCGCCTAAAACACCCGTCGTGACGCGGAAAGTGCGAATGTGCTCCGAATCTGGAACGCGCTCCTGAATCTCGGCTGCGGGAAACGCGGCGTTGGGACAAATGGCGCGGTCGTTTACGAGA
>QHYL01000553.1 GCA_003224105.1 Acidobacteriota bacterium
GTCGAATCCTGTGGGCACTTCGGGAAGATTCGCAGCACAGTAGCCAAAAACACAGACAGAAATAGCCAGCACGAACACACCGAAAAGAAGCTTCATGAGCACCTCGAGGCGGGCCAGGGGCAGGTGGAATGTAACCTACAAGCAGAGAAAAACAAAGTGGAAAATAGACGCCGTTTTAAACGTTCAGTTAACGGCGGGAGAAATCCGATTAATTTGTCGCATAATCTCTTTGCATAGACTGGCCTGCAGCGCGACGGCGAGAGGATGCGGCCTCCTGGGGCGAAGCCCAGGATGCGAGAAGCTCCTCGGCGCGGGCGATGACCCGCTCGATTAATCCTTGCGGCGGGATTTGCAGTGTCGCGGGCGGCGGAGGAGCGATCTTGCGCGTGGAACGAGGCTTGGCGTTCACCGGAGAAATCTCCAGCGACTGAAGTTTGTCTATGACCGGTTTCATTGTGCGGTCAGGGTTGCGGAAGAATTCCGTACTGCGGATGCGCGTGAAGATCCAGCCCATGCGTTCGAGAATGGATTGGCGGTCCATGTCTTCGTGAAGCCGCTCGAGGGGATGGTAGCGGTCGCCGTCGCACTCGATGGCGAGACGTTTGCCGTTTCCCTCCACGACGAGATCGATCCGGAACGAGCCCACTCTCCATTGCGGGGCGACCTGATAGCCGGCGGCTTCGAGTAGCTTCATGACTTCGCGCTCGAACGAAGACTGGCTGCGCTTTTCTTTTTCTTCGAGGGCGCGCATCAAGCGGGTGGGGTCATGGGCGTGCTCGATAAGCAGGCGGCGAAGGTCCTCAGCTTTCAGGTCGTTGTGTGCGTTGAGCGAATGAACGACCCACATCTGGTCGCGGGCGCGGCTAGCGGCGACGTTGAAGCGCTGCTTGAAAAGCTCCTGGTCGCGCATGGAAAGCGGGCCGCGCTGGGCGGTATCCACAAGAGAAATGAAAATGACGTCGCGCTCGTCGCCCTGGAACTGCGCGGCGTTGCCGCAGAGCAGGCGGTGAAATTCGTAGCGATCAGGAGAGATGTGCGCGCGCAGCAGATTGTCGATTTCGAGCGCTTGTTCGTCGCCGACGAGAGAAACTACGCCGAAGCTGAGCGGCTGGCCCGCGCCATTGTGCTGATACTCGGGCTGCTCTATCGCGGAAGCGATAAGGGCCGCAGTGGACAGCGCCTCCTGGCGATTCACTTTGCCGTCGCGGCTGGATCCCGAAACGTGATAGGCAACGGTGTGCGGTAGCAAATGCACGCGGCTGGAATCGCGCAAGGGCTTGATGCGCCAATCGTAAGAAATCATGTTGCTGAACTGAATGATCTCCGGCACGCAGCGGAAATGTTCGACAAGGCAAGTGGCGCCGCCGAAGGATTGCCGCGCGAGGTCGTAAATAGAAATCTGGCCGTCGTAGAGATCGGAGTTCGGAATACCCGGCAGGTACTGGAAGATGAGGTTTTGGATAATGCCGAGATCCTGGCCGACGGCTGAGGGACTGACCTGTTCGTGGTCACCAACGACGAGCACCGTCTTGCCAAGATAGAGCGCGACGAGCGCCATCACGTCGCTCTGGCTGGCTTCGTCAATGACGACGACGTCGAATCGAGTGTTGCGCGGATCGAAATTCTCGACCACGCGCGAGAGCGGCATGACCCAAACGGGAACGGCGCTGCGGCACTCGGACATTTTTCGGGCGGCTTCCGCCCGGAGCAACCCGACGCGAACCCCGTGACCTTTGCCGATTCGGCGAATAGTGTCGAGCCAGCCGACGAGCGCTTGGCGCTGGTGGGGAGAAGTGCGGCGAGCCTGCCAGGACCAGGCGCGGCGGTCGATCAAATCCACAGTCACGCGGCGGAGATGCTCGCGGAGTTTTTCAATTTTGGATTGCAGCCCTTCCAGCGAAGCCTCCGCGCGGCGATCGAGTTCATCATTGAGCTGGCGCCAAATCCAGGCGGCCGCAGGGTCACGAGGCGGTTCACCGCGGCCATGCACGCCGTTGCGGTTGCGAATTGCAGTGGCCCACGCCGGCGCGGCGCTTTCCAGCTTGCTGAGCAGCGTACGGCGGAGATCCAGGTCGGCCTGGCGGCTCTTCAATTCGAGAAGTTGATCGTAGGCCTCGCGATAGGCGCCGCAATCTTCCTCGTGGATAGACTTCTGCAAATAGACGAGAATTTTGGCGGCGCGGGAGTTGCGCGAGGCGAGCTTGTAGCGGCTTTTCAATTCGCGGAACTCT
>QHYL01000554.1 GCA_003224105.1 Acidobacteriota bacterium
GTCCCGTGGCAATGGATAGGTTTCGCCCGCGCGGACGACAGGTTCCAAGATCGTCCAAATCGCATCCCCGTCTCGTTCAGCAACCGCTTCGCGAATCCGCATCGGGGTATCTTGCCACGACATCCCTGGCCTGTTCTAACTTCTTCGTTCTTAAGAAGTTATTCAGGCCCGTTTACTCCAAGGATTGGCCCCGGAACAAACTGCAAGATTTTGACTCCTCGCCGTCCTAACATTTGAACAAGGTCAGCGCACAAAAGGTCAGCCAAAGTAAGGAGCAAGGATGGGGGCCTTTTTTACGAACTGTAATGTTCGAACGAGGGATAAAGCGAAGTGCGCTCAGGTGCTTGCATCTTCAATCAACTCTCGCTCTCTCATGACGGATCCGAAGAATGGCTGGATCACCGTTTATGATGAAGCGTGCGAATCGCAGGACATCAACATTCTTCGTCACCTCGCCAAGAGACTTTCAGCAAAACTGAAAACCGTGGCGATTGCCATCCTCGTTCATGATAGCGATGTCTTCCAGTATCTGATTTATGAAAGGGGTGAGCTCGTAGACCAATTCGACTCCAGCCCGGATTGCTTTGGCCCAGTAAGCGATGCACAAGAGAAGGAATGGCGCGGCAATTTCAGCAAACTACTTCCGTACGCCGTCAAAGGAGCGACGCTGTCGGATTTTAAGCATGCGGCGAAAAAAGAATACGTGCTCGAAGAAGAACGCGTGAGCGAGTTCTCGAAACTGCTGGGCATAGACCCTTCGCGCGCAATGACTGGCTTCAAGTACGTACAAGAAGGCAAACACTCATTCAAAGTTGTCTATGCCAAAGGCTATTACAAGGATCAGGCGTTGCTTGTTAAGGAAGTTTCTCGCGGAGATCTAGGCGAAGTTCAAGCACTCCTGCAAAAAGGAACTTTACCCGACCAAAAGGACGAATTTGGCGCTCCGCTACTCGTTGTCGCTAGCCGTCGCGGTAAATCTGAAATGGTACGTGAACTCATTGCTCACGGTGCAGACATTTTTGCTCAGGTGCCGGGCGGCGGCGATGCTCTCTGGAGCGCCTCGGCTGAAGGGCATGATGAAATTGTGGAGCACCTCCTCGAAAAAGGAAAAGGCAGCGCGAAGTTCGACTCCAGCCTCCAGGTAGCCTTCGGCGCGGCAGTCATGGCCGGCCACGCCAAAGTGATCAAGCGTTTGATCCGCGCCGGCGTGGACGCGAATGCGAACACATCCTTTGGTCAGCCTCCTTTGATACTGGCCAGCATGCGGGGATTGGAATTTATCTGGGAAGAAAAAATGAAGCGTCCTTTCACTGGCGGGCCTGGCCAGGGCAAGACCGATTGGAAGGAAGTGGTGATGACTCTTCTCGAAGCTGGCGCGCAGATTCCGTTTCCGACCAAAGACGGGCCGATCGATGTCAAGACGCTGTCGGCTGACCAGAGGAGTAAACTGGCCGATAAGCTGCTTGAGGCTTGTGCGAAAATCAAGCTCCCGGAGAGATATGGGGGAAAACCTTCTAAGGACTGAAAAGGAGTTCAGAAGAGTCCCGGGATTTTCAACCCTGCCATTCCCGGAATGCCACCTGCGAGGTTTTTCATTTGGTTGGCGAGTTCTTCATCCACGCGGCGGCCGGCTTCATTCACCGCGGCGCGAATCAAGTCCTGCAGCATCTCTTGATCTTTACTCGCGAACACGTCCGGCTCGACCTTTACGTCCACGACCTGCTTCTGGCCGTTCATTTTCACCGTGACCATCCCGCCTCCGGCCGAAGCTTCCACCGTGACGGAATTCACCTGCCGCTGCAGGTCTTCCTGCAGTTGCCGGAATCTCGAGAGCATTTGTTGCAGGGCGCCGACTTCCATACCGGATCCTTCTTGAGCACTTCACTTTTCTTCTTGCCGCGATCTCACTTCGGTGATTTTACCACCGAATCGCTGCAGCATCGATCTTACTAATGGATCGCGTTCGAACTGCGCGCGCAATTCCTGAGTGCCGGACGCCGCGGCAGCCGCAGCAGCGATAGAATCAAGTCTAGCACAGACTCGCACGGGTCGGCTCAGCACGTTGCTCGAAACGGCACGGATCTTTTCCAGCGGCTCGCGTCCCTCGATCATTTCCGCGAACGCCCGCTTATCCGCAGAAAAATAAATCCGCAGTTCCGCGCCTTCCAGCTCCCAGCCGCTGCTGTGCTCCAGCAGTTCGCCTAGAAATTTTTGCTGTGCCTGGATTGCGCTCTTGATCTCCGCCACCTGCCCTTGCGAAATTCCGCTGACGCGAATCTCTCCCGGGTTGCCATTCGGTGCTTTGATTTCTGTTGACGGCGCGGTTGCGGCGGCGGGAGGAGGTGCCGAAGGAAGAGGCGCCGGAAATGCTTGCGGATTCGTTTCCGTTCGCGGAGCTGGCGTGCTCGTGGACGCGG
>QHYL01000555.1 GCA_003224105.1 Acidobacteriota bacterium
CTTCAGTGCGGTTCGGGTAATTTCCCACGCGGCCTTTGGTATCGGGGATTCCCGATACGCGGAGGAACCAATTGCACACGGCATCGCGCCAGACGATCGCATGTCCTTCCTGATATTTCAGCTTCGCCAAGACAAAAGCATAGCGCTCATCATCTCCAACCAAGCCTCGAATAGACTCCCACATTTGTACGAACTGACTCACGCGCTCGGCGCCTTCATAGTGCGAGTCATAAATGTGTTGGATTACTGTCTTACCGGATTTCAGCCGATACGCGTACGGCACATGATGGAAAAACAAGAGCAGGGTATCCGGCGTGGCGGGAAAAGTTTCGAACTCCTTCTGGACGGCAGGCGAATACTGCCCCACGAAGCCTGTTCCCGTTGCGACAGTGCGGTCCATGCCAATGCCCTCGTGATCGGCGCGGTGCCATTGGCCCCAACCGTTGTTTTCCGAAGAAGCGACTCCTGGGCCGTAATGGCTTCCCAAGATGTCGGTGAGCGTCCCGGCCCCGAGCGGACCGGTGTAATTCTCATAGGTGGGCCACGAGGAAAGGAGCATGGTGCTGATCGCACGCACGACCGCAAGATCATTTCCAAAGGTAAGGCGCGTCCACTCTTCGGCGATGTTGGCAGAGGAAAGATTTGCATCCCACGCGAGGCGTGCAAAGCCATAGAGATTCGCCATGGCCATGGGGTTCCCCATCCAGTTTGCATCGAGGCCGGCGTTCGCAACGCCGGCGAACCCGCCGAGAGCACGGTGAAAGACCTGGCCCGAAACAATATTTTTCACCGGAGTGGCGCCACCGTCCACGCGCATATCGAAATCAAGCGTTTCTTTCCACATGGGAACGAGAAAACAAAGGTGCCGTTGCTGCCCCATGTACTCCTGTGTGATTTGTAGCTCGATAGCCTCGTTGGTTCTTTCAAGGCCGCCAAAAAGGGGAGATGCGGGCTCGCGCACCTGAAAATCGATGGGGCCGTGCTTGATTTGGACGATGACGTTGTCATCAAAATTGCCGTCGAGGGGATGGAAAATGTCGTAAGCGGCCCTGGCACGGTCATTTTTCGGATTTCGCCAATCAAGGTGATGGTCGTACACGAACGCGCGATACATGACGATTCCACCGTGCGGCTGCAGCGCGCGCGCGATCGTATTGGCGGCGTCTGCGGGAGTGCGGCCGTAACTTGAGGGACCAGGACGTCCTTCGGAGTCTGCCTTCACCAGGAATCCCGCGAAGTCCGGAATCACGCGATAAATTTCATTGGCTTTTTCTTTCCACCACGATTGCACACGCGGATCGAGCGGATCAAACGTGTCCAGTCCGCCGAGCGACTTGGTGCTGCTTAAATCCACGGAAATTCCAAGGCGCAAGCCCCACGGGCGAAACGCATCGGCAATGCGCGCCAGTTGGGGAAGAAAATCAGTGGCCAGCACGCGAGGGTTGGCGTTCACGTTGTTGACGATGCATCCGTTGACGCTCACCGAGGCGAGCAGGCGCGCATAATCGTTGGCGCGCGAAAGGTCCGCGCGAACGCTCCCATTCTCGAAGAACATGGAACGGCCGCCGTATCCGCGTTCGATGCGGCCGTCGAGATTGTCCCAGTCATTCACCCAGCGCACGGGATTGGCGGGCGCCTGCGCTTCCTGTAAGTGACTCAAATCTTCTGCAAGCGCGATCTTGCGAAGCAGGGCAAAAACTCCGTAGAGCGTTCCGCGATCCGTTGCTCCCGCAACGATGATGCATTCCTGCCCATGGATGCGCCGAGACGTAAGCCAATAGCCATCTGTGCGCAGTTCCACCGAAGGATGCAGCTCAGGCGCAAGCGAACGCAGATCCGCCAGCGTCCCCAGGACGACGGCGTTCTCCTTCGGCAACTCTTTCTCGATGGTAAGGTCGCGCCCCAGCATTCCTCGAAGGCCCCGGATTAATTCTTTCTGAGAGGCTTGCAGCAGAGGCGAATCATTCCCCACGACTAAAGTGGACGGGAACGCCCCGAACTTCTCGCGTTCTTTTTCTTTCAATGGGGCATAGCGCAACCATCCCTCGTAACCGTTGTCTGCACGCAATTGTTGCGAAGGACAGAGGAGTGTCAGAAATCCTGCGAGAAAAACGACGCGCAGAAAACTGCTTCGTTTCATGCAAACCTCGGAGAATTAGGGCTTGGACGCAGGAACGTTGAAAGTAATTTTAGCCGTGCCGACATTTTCGAAACGGTCGTAGACACGGACGGCAAGCGTGTGCTCACCAGGAGATGCCGCGGAGATCCCAAAATCGTAGTGTTCCACCGGAGCATCACTGATGCCGTTGCTGGGCGAGACCAGAATCCACTCGCCGCCATCAACGCTATATTGTGCGTGGTCAATGGCGGAAGTAGCGTCGCGCGCCGTGAACGATGCAGGATGGCCTCCGCTCATTTTCCCGGAAGCAGGCCCAGCGCGTAGATCCTCGACGACGGGCGGCGTATTGTCCACTTCAAAGCGCTCGCTCTCGCGTTCCGTTGTGAGCGCGGCCGCCGGCGGATTTGAAGGCGCATCGGTGGCAACGATTTTCAGGTAATACGCGCCGTCGGCAAGGGCCGTTGTATCGAAGGAATAAAACCTTTGGTCTAATTTGTCCTTCAACAGCTTCCACTCTTTTTCATTTTCTCCACGAAAGTAGACGGCATATTGTAATTCATCTTCGTTGTCGTCGTGCGCAGTCCAAAGTACCGTTTGGTAGCCCTTTTGCATGACCCCCTGCGGCGGCTGTTCGAATCGGCTCGAAGATGAGCTTTGCGTGATGGTTGCGCCGGTTGCCGTAGGCGCCGTCGGCATTTTCAATGTTACCGGGGTAGGTTGGTTGGACGAGACCGCAGGCTGGCTCTGCGCGCGCACACCGGGCTCCTGAATAGCGATTCCATCAATCACCGGAGCGACGTTGCGTGGAAGGTACGCCAGGCTGACCCAATCGATGCCATCTCCGGGGCGCCCATCGTGAATCACCGCCTTCCATTGCACAAACCGTGCCGAAGGCGCTTCCGTGGCGGCGCTGGATTTGGTGTACGGGCCAAACCAGCGGGACCATTCCTTGCCGGGATCGTCCGTATTCCCGCTGCGAACGAAAAACTCAACACGCGGGTCATTTCCGTGCGCCGCGCTCGACCCCGAACCCGGTTTCGGCGAGGTGGCGGCCGGAGGACTCCACCACTCGATGCGTCCCCATTGCGAAAACAATTGTGCGTCGAAAGAGCGCGACTCGTACGTGCCTTCGGCTTCATATTCCGGCCCAAGTGAAAAGACTTTTCCCGGATTCGAGGTACACAGAAAGACTTTCCCCGAGCTGTTTCCAACGATTCCGGTGATT
>QHYL01000556.1 GCA_003224105.1 Acidobacteriota bacterium
GTGGCGGGTCTTCAGACCCGTTCCCGGTTGTAGTGGCGTCTTCAGACCCGTTCCTCGCTTCTATAATAGGAGAGACTTCACTCACGGAGGCTAGCCTTGCCATCACCCTTCCCCGGCTTTCCCCCCGAAGCCCTGCAATTCTTTCGCGGCCTCGCCCGCAACAACCATCGCGAATGGTTCCTGCCGCGCAAGCCGCTCTTTGAAGAAAAAGTTAAAGAGCCGATGCGCCAGCTCGTCGACGCCCTGAACCTCGCCCTCCACGATTTCGCTCCCGAATACGACACCGATCCGGACAAAGCTATCTTTCGCATCTATCGCGACGTTCGCTTCAGCAAAGACAAAAAACCCTACAAAGAGCAAATCGCCGCCACGTTTCGCCGCCGCGGCGCGCCGCATCATCAGGGCGGCTACTACTTCGCGATTTCGCACAAGTCGGTTGCCGTTGGAGGAGGCGTTTATCTGCCCGAACCGGCACTGTTGCTTGCCATCCGCCAGCGCATTGCGGAACACCACGAAGAATTCCGCCGCATCCTCGCCGCTCCCCCGCTGCGAAAGCTTCTCGGCAACTTGGAGGGCGCTCAACTCTCCCGCGTTCCTCGCGGCTTCCCCGCCGACCATCCCGCCGCCGCCGTGCTGCGCTTCAAATACTACATTTTGTACAAGGAGCTTCCGCCCAGCCTAGCGACGTCGCCCAAACTCTACAAAGCCATCGTCGACCGCTTCCGCGTCATGACCCCGTTCCTGCAATTCCTAACCGCGCCCTTCGCCGCCCAGCTGAAAAAGCCCAACGCCCTCGCCATGTTCGCGTAAAGAAGTCAAAACACCCTGTCATTCCGAGCGAAACAAGGAAATCTGCCTTTTGCTTTTCTTGATTTCGAGTGGAACCTACGACTTGGAGTCAGCGAGGGCAACGTCCCGGTCCATCATCGGCCTATGAGTCTGCGCGAATCTGGCTTTGGCCTCGATGCCCAATCGGCCGGCGTAAAGCAGTAACTTGTCCACGCTCTTGTTGGCGATCTTTCCATTCAGCAACTCACTCACACGCGGCTGGGGTTCTCCCAGGATGACTTGCAGTTCCTTTTGCGAATATTTCCTTGCGTACTTCAAGATCGCGCCGTACAACTCGGCTTTGAATTTCAAAGCCGTTTCCTCCTCTGGTGAAAAACTGAGATCGCCTAGCACGTTTCCGTGCGTTACGTGGCTTGGCTTGTTAACTGCCCTTTTCATGTTTCCGCGTCTCCGCCATGCGCGCTTTCACCGCTTTTAAACGCCGCCTCGCCGTCTCAAATTCTCTTCTGGGCATTTGCCGGCTTTTTTCTCGAAACAATGAAGAACATGGATCACGTCCTCGATCCGCGACAAATAAACCACGCGATACCAGCCTCGCTCATCTTGATCTCGCAGCTCGAAAACCCCTGGCCCTATCGAAGTCAGCGGCCGGTAATCAGTTGGCCTCTCCCCTTGTTGCAAAAGCCAAAACTGAAATCCCAGGTTCTGCCTTACGCTCTCCGGAAAGGATTGAAGTACTTCTCGTGAGTCGCCTTCCCAAGCTACTGTTGCGTATTCGGGTCCCTCGGCTTGCTCGTTCACGGCAAACAACTATAGCAAGGAGCGCGTAATCCAAATATACAACACAATGTATATCAGGTCCAAGGAATTTTGCCCAGCCCCTGCCTCAAGGTTCCCCTTCTTCAGTTCTTGATCGCCTCCTTCGCCTCGCAACAGAAAAAGCCCAACGCCCTCGCCATGTTTGCCTGACGAATGTTCTTTGACCAAGCAGTGAGAGCGGACGGAACTCTTGCGAAGCGTCAATCGTTCAGAGCTTGACCACGGAAAGACCGGGGATCTTTTGGAAGTCGCGGAGGTTCAGCGTCGCCAACTCATAGCCGATATGCAATGCCGTCGCGCCAATTAGCAAGTCCTCGAAGGCGACGCTGACACCACGAGCCGCCTGTTCGCCTTCGATGCGTCCAGCAACCTCTGCGATTTCCACGGTCACTGGATGCACCACCATGTCGCGACGGAGTTCTTCGCTAAACGCCCGCCGCCGCTCGCGGTCCGCATCGTTCTTGGCTCGGTAGATGCCGTGCGTCAGCTCCACAATGGTCACAACAGAAAGGGCGCAGTCAACTCCCCCGTGCGCGGCCTGCACCCTGCTGAGGATTTCGCGCACACTCTCCCTCCGGCGCTCCCCTGCGATGAGCACGCTGGAGTCGAGAACTACTCCCATGTCGGGGTGTTACGAGACTTCCGGCTGTTGATGATTTCTTCCAGGTCCGCGGCGAAGTCTGGGTCCAGGGTAGGTTCATAGCCCAGTTCTTTGGCATGGGCTTCTGCCAGAGCAATGCATTCAGAGATCGGGCGGCCGCGCACAACCTCCGCAGGACGCACCACGGCAACGGGCTTGGCATCTCGCTCAATGATGACCTCTGCGCCTGCCCTTACACGCTCCATCAGCGCGCCGAAGTTGTTCGCCGCTTCTGCCTCCGAAATGTGCACCACATCCTTTGCCATGAAGTGATTATACACCAGTAAACGAGCCGCCCGCGCGAACCTCCGACTCGCTGCGCTTCAAGTACTACATTCTCTACAAGGAACTTCCGCCCAGCCTCGCCACCCGACCCAACAACCCAACGTCCGCGCCATGTTCGCGTAGAAGCCTCTGGATCTCGCCTATGCCGGTCCTTGACCTAATGTCTCAGATATGAGACACTTTACAAGTGAGAGCGGCCATCTTTCATCCCGCTGCCCGGGAGGCGATCCGCTCATTTCCTGAAAGCGTGCGCCGCGAACTGGGCAAAGCCATCTTCGATTTGCAGCGGGGTGCGGCTCTGGGGATGCCTCTCTCCCGGCCTATGCCTTCAATTGCATCCGGGGCCGCGGAGCTGAGAATTCGAGACCGTAGCGGGATTTACAGGGCCCTTTACTATACGAGTTCACCGCAAGGCATTCTCGTGTTTCACGCGTTCATGAAAAAGACGCGGACAGCGCCGAAGCAGGATCTGGATTTGGGAAAGAAACGGCTAAAGGAGTTGCTCTATGAAGAAGTCTAAGCCCATCATCACCCGCACCGCCGCCGAACTGGCAAAAGCCCTCGGTCTTACTTCCGCTGACGGAGCGGAAATCCAGCTTCGCAGCGATCTCAACTCCAAAATCGTTGAGATTGTTCAGCGCAAGGACTTGACCCACGCGCAGGTTGCGCGCCTCGCGCGTACTTCCCGCACTCGCGTCACCGCCATCATGAACCGCAACATCAAAGACGTCTCCACCGATCTCCTTCTCCGCGTCCTCTACTCCCTCGGCTACACCGCCAAAATCAAATTCCAAAAAGCCGCCTGATTCATGGGTAGAAGCAATTGCGCTGGTCGCAATTTTCGGGTTGGATTGGTTCGAGCGAAGAGACCAGCGGAAAGAACGGAGAGAACAACACAAGGAGATGGCCGTACAGCTCGATTCTGCAAAACGCGCGGCTGACGCGGCGAGCCAATCGGCGGAGGCGGCAAAGCTATCAGCCGATGTAGTTGCTGCCTTACATCGCCCGCTCATCGGTCTAGAAAGCCTCCCTACCGTAACACTTGCCAGTAACACCATCTGGGAATTCCCCTCCAAGCTACGGAATTATGGCACGCTACCGGCTTCCCGCCTTAACGCCACCTTCGACTTCTACACCGAGAGTGCTCACGAAAGCCGCTACCCGCTCAAGACAGTTGAAGGCCCTGAATCAGTAGAGATATTCCCCAACGCAGCATACGAAATAGCGTTACAACCCACTCCCACCGCAGAGCAGGTAAACCAGATTAGTTCCCAGTCGAAGAAGCTGATTCTTACGGTCAAAGCCACGTACGTCGCCCTCGACGACCGCAAGTTCGAGTACACAGCCGAAGCAAGGCTCGACAACGGGAGCAAAAGATTCGTGCTGATCAAATCCCAGACCCGCATCCTCTGACGCTGCCGGGAAAAAAGCGACCATCCGGTAGATTCACCGCAGGTCAATTCTCAACGGTCTCTTTGCGGCACTCTATGAAGAGATGGTAGGCGGCAAGCCCTTAGCGCTGGGTAAGGTGTGGCGTGCGGGTGCTAGACAGCGCGGGTCGGCCGCTCCCCTACTGGAGCGCGTTTCTCTGGAACACTCCGGGGGAAGGCGGCGAGGACCAACGCGGTTCTTTTCGCAGTAGGTCAGCTTCAAGAAGAAGTAGATCAGGAAATACGCGGCGAGAATGCAGATTGCAAAAAATGCGGCAAATGGCATGCCCCGCGCTTTGGATGACCTGCTCGCCAATCTGACTTTCCCCCTTTGCTCGAACCGGGAAGGTTTCACCGACCCTCAAATCGACCTAGCAC
>QHYL01000557.1 GCA_003224105.1 Acidobacteriota bacterium
CGCCGCCAATAAGAAAATCATGGCCTTTTTGGCGGCTGCATTCGCCGAGCAGAACTTGCGCGTGTTCGTCCCGGACTTGCCAGGCCACGGCCATAGCCCCGGCCCCTTCTCTCCCGCGCGCGCGGAAGATTGCGCAGAAGCTTTTCTCTCCGGCCTCGTGGCGCGTGGCATGGCGAATCCTGACCGCACCGTCGTCGCAGGTCATTCCATGGGCGGAGCTATCGCCCTGCGCGTCGGCGCAAAAATTCCCGTTGCGGGTGTCGCGGCCATCTCACCAGCGCCTATGCGAGCCGCCCACGGCGTGCTCCCCGAGATGCTGCTCTATCAGGACCCCGGCCCCATGCCACAGCGCTTCGTGGTGATCAACGGTTCGCTCGAGCCCGAATCCCTGCGCGCCAATGCCGCCGACCTCGCCTCCTCACGCAACGACGGAACGGCGCAGTTCATTGTAATTCCCAGAGCTTCGCACGCGAGCTTGCTCTTCGATCGCACCGCTGTCCGCGCCATCCAAGACTGGACCGCCAAAACGCTCCAACTCACCGGCTCTCCCGGAATGCCTTCTCTGCGCCAGGTCTATGGCGCACTCGCGGGCTTCATCGGCCTGCTCCTTCTGGCAAGTCCTTTCCTTCGAGAACTCACCGGAGAGAAGCGCAACGGCGCAGAAGAAACAAAAGAAACAACAGAGACCCGCAACTCCTTCTCTTGGCCTCGCATGCTCTTCGAATTCGCGCTGGGCGCCACCCTCATCGTCGTGCTGCTGCGTTTCTGGAATCCTCTCCGCTCGATTCATTTGTTTGAAGGCGATTACCTCGCTGGCTTTCTCTTGCTGCTTGGAATCGGGCTCCTTCTCCTCCGCTGGAATTCCCTGCGCGAGCACGTTTCCTACTGGAAATCAGGATTGTTCGGAGCCTTTTTCGCCGGCCTGATTCTCGTTCTCCTGTTCACAGCATGGCTCGAACTCTCGCTTTACGAGGCCTGGCTCACGCCCGAGAAATGGTTGCGCTTCCCTTTCCTCTTTCTCGCTTTTCTTCCCTATCACTTCGCCGAAGAAATCTCTCTTGGCGCCGCCGCCAACCAAAGTGCATCGAGGCGCTTCGCTGCAGGATTGTCTCTTCGCGCCGTCACCTGGGGCGCTCTCGCCATCAGTGTCCTTTACCTGCATAGCGGCGAAATCCTCATGGTGCTGCTCTTACCTTATTTTGTACTGTTATACGCCTTGCAACGCCGGGGTATGGACATTGTGCACCTGGAAACAACCTCGGCCCTGGCGGCAGCCGTGTTCGGTGCTATACTTCTTTCTGGTTTCTGCCTGGTGATCTTCCCCGTCACCTAAGGGGTGGCGTTCTTCGGGTGCCTTTGTCTCTCAATTTCTTTCATAACGGGTCCCAAGGCATGCTGCGCATCAGACTGAGTACGCGAACGGTATAACGAAAGAAGAGAATGGCCGAAATTGCAATCATTGGCGGCGGACCCTCCGGCGCAATGTGTGGCGAGCAACTCGCTCGCGCCGGTCACAAAGTGAATCTTTTTGACGAGCATCTCGCGTGGGAAAAGCCCTGCGGCGGCGGACTCACCCACAAAGCCATCCAGTGTTTCCCTTTCCTGCTCGACAATCCTTATCCCAAGAAGCTCGTTCACTCCGTCGAGCTCATTAGCAGCCAGGAACATCGCGCCATCCTCGAAATGCCGCACCCCATCGTGATTTACTCGCGAAAGGTGCTGAACGGCCTGCTGCTCGACCGCGCGCAGGAAGCCGGCTGCACGCTGCAGCGCTCCCGCGTGATGAGTGTGGACATCGAACGGACCAAGCCGCGTTATTGCGTCGAGGGAGAATGGTACGAAACGGATTTTCTTGTCCTCGCGGCCGGCGCGCGAAATCAACTGGTGCCCGGAAGCCGGGCGCTCCAGCGCGACGAACTGGAAATGACCCAGGGCTACTTCGTCCCGCAAAACGCCGATTCCATCCTCATCAAATTTCTTCCGCAATTTGAAGGCTACATTTGGTCCTTTCCGCGCAACGACCACCTCTCGGTGGGAATCTGCGGGAGCATGTCCTCGCATACCAGCGCCCAACTCCGCGGCCACCTCCAAACTTTCGTCGAGAAGCAAAGCATCTCGACCGAAAACGCCAAGTTTTACAGCCACGTTCTGCCTTCGCCGCAGGAGCGCACGCTTTCGCAGCGCAACGTCGTCGGCAAGAACTGGGCGCTCGTCGGTGACGCCGCCGCGCTGGTCGATCCCTTGACCGGTGAAGGCCTCTTCTACGCCATCCGCTCCGGCGAATTGCTTGGCCGTTCCCTCGCGCAGGGCTGCCCGGAAAAATATCCCGCGTGGATCAAGGCGGCCTTCTCCAGCGAACTTGAGTTTGCCGCGCGCATCGTAAGGCGCTTTTACCGGTCACCATCAGCGATTTCATCGCCAGCGTGCTGAACCTGGAACGCCCTGCCAGTGCCCCAGCGGGCCCCACCGGGGCCGTCGGCGATTAATTTTTGGAATGCGTCAGGCCTTGCTGCCGCTTTTCTTCCTTCCCAGGTTCCTCCAGGGCCTCGTTCTCCGATATGATGTTCGAGTGTAGTGGAGCGACCTCGCCTCGCATCCAACAGCGAGGGGTGAACACCCCGACTCATGACGACTGACATCGACGCCAAAGCCGTATCCAAAGACAAGAAGCGCAAAAACTCCTGGAAGAATCTTCCTCACGTTTGGGCGCTGATGAAACCGCGCCGCGGCCTGCTTATCGTCGGCTTCCTCTTAATGGCCGTTAACCGCGTCTCCGGCCTGGTGCTCCCCGCTTCCACCAAATACTTCGTGGATAACGTCATCCTGCACCGTCAGGTACGTCTTCTTACGCCGCTGGCGCTTGCGGTGCTGGCAGCCACGCTCATTCAAGGACTTACGTCTTTCACGCTTACGCAGTTGCTGTCGAAGTCCGCGCAGCGCATGATCACCGAGCTGCGCCGCCAGGTGCAGGCCCACATCGGGCGCTTGCCCATCGCGTTCTACGACGCCAACAAAACCGGCGTGCTGGTCTCGCGCATCATGAGCGACGTCGAAGGCGTCCGCAATTTGATTGGCACGGGCCTGGTGGAATTTGTAGGCGGCCTCATGACCGCGGCGATCGCCCTGGTCTACCTGATCCACACCAGCGTGCTCATGACCAGCGTGGCGTTTTCGATTCTCGTCGTTTTCGGCTTCGGTATTAGCTGGGCCTTCAAAACCATTCGCCCGATTTTCCGCGCGCGCCCCAAAATCAATGCGGAAGTCACCGGCCGGCTCACTGAGTCGCTCAGCGGCGTGCGGGTCGTGAAGGGCTATCACGCCGAAGAACGGGAAGAAAAAGTTTTCTCCGGCGGCGTACAGCGCCTGCTCGATAACGTGCTCAAAACGCTCACCGCCACTTCACTCATGAGCCTCTCTGGCGCCATGCTCTTAGGCACTGTCAGCGTGCTGATGATGGAATTGGGCGGTCACAAAATGCTTGCCGGCACCATGACTCCCGGGCAGTGGTTTGCCTACAGCGCTTTCCTGGCATTTTTGATCGCGCCCGTTTTTCAGATCGTCGCCATCGGCACGCAGATCACCGAAGCCATCACCGGCCTCGAGCGCACGCGCGAAATCCTCAACGAAAAAATGGAAGACGAAGCCGAGAGCCGCAGCGTCACCATGCACCGCGTGAACGGCCTCGTCGCAGCAGAGCATGTCAGCTTCGCCTATGAAGAGCGCAAGGAAGTTCTGCACGACATCAGTTTCGCTTCTCAGCCTGGAACCGTCACCGCGCTTGTCGGCCCTTCCGGCGCGGGGAAATCCACCATCATTGGCTTGATCGCCGCATTTTATGTTCCTTCGAGCGGAAAAATGCTCGTGGACGGCGTGGACCTCGCCACAGTCAAGCTGAGTTCTTACCGCACGCAACTCGGCGTCGTGCTGCAGGAAACGTTTCTGTTCGACGGCACGATTCGCGAAAACGTGGCGTTCTCGAAACCGGAGGCCACGGAAGAAGAGATTCTTGCCGCGTGCCGCATCGCGCGCGTGGACGAGTTCGCCGAATCGTTCGAGCAAACGTACGACACCGTGGTTGGCGAGCGCGGCGTAAAACTTTCCGGCGGGCAAAAGCAGCGCGTGTCCATTGCGCGCGCGATTCTTGCCGATCCGCGCATCCTCATCCTCGACGAAGCCACTTCGAGCCTGGACTCCGAATCCGAAGCGCTGATTCAAGAAGGCTTGAAGTATCTGATGCGCGGGCGCACTACCTTTGTGATCGCGCACCGGCTCTCAACCATTCGCCGCGCCGACCAGATCCTCGTCGTGGAAGCGGGACACATCATCGAGCGGGGCACGCACGAAACTTTGTACGCGCTGCGCGGCCGCTACTACGACCTCTACACCAAGCAGCACGCCGTCGAGACCAATCTCTTCCTCGCCCCCGGCGAGAGCACCTCGCTGGAAGAACCTGCCGAGTCCTCCGCGAGCGGCAACGGGCGTGGCGGCGCAGCCGTTCCCGACGCCATCCGCATCCTCCGCGGACAAAGCAGCTAAGCGTCGCCAATTGCCGCCTCGGACTGCAGCGGGGTAAGATGGCAAGGTGAACTTCGAGTGGGATCCGGCCAAGGCTCGGCGGAATCGCAGGAAACACCAGGTCTCATTCCAAGAAGCGGCGAGCGTGTTTGGTGATCCTTTGGCGATAACGTATCCTGACCCGGACCATTCTTCGTCAGAACAGCGTTTCCTTACGGTAGGAATGTCGAGCGGTAGGCGCGTTCTGATCGTTGCACATGCGGACAGTACCGAAGGCATTAGAATTATCAGCGCCCGCAAGACGACGCCTCGCGAACGAAAACAATATGAAGAAAAAGACTGAGAAACGTCAACGGAGTAACGGCCTGCGGCC
This sequence comes from Acidobacteriota bacterium, assembly GCA_003224105.1. Taxonomy (GTDB): domain Bacteria; phylum Acidobacteriota; class Terriglobia; order Acidiferrales; family UBA7541; genus Acidiferrum. The sequence continues at coordinate 4,889 of QHYL01000557.1, forward strand.
GGAATACGACCTGTCTCAATTGAAAAGCGGAGTCCGGGGCAAGTATTACGCACGTTATCGAGCTGGAACGAATCTGGTGCTGCTTTCGCCGGATGTCGCGGCGTACTTTCCCGACGAGAAAGCGGTGAATACGGCCTTGCGCACCCTGATTCAGGCCGCGAAAGGGACTCGCCGCCGCGCGCACTGAGCCTCGGTCCCCAAAAGATGGCATCTGCGGCCAAAGCACTACCCCCCTCACCCCTCCTTTTTTCGGAACTGCGCATTCTACAGGAGTTAGCCGAGTCGACAGCTGACAGTTCACAGCTGACAGCTCCAGACGAACGGGGGAATCCGCGCACGACCAGGGAAGTGACTGGTGATTCGTGACTGGTGACTGGTGCGAAATAAGAGAATCCCCGCACGCGGTTGCGCCGGATGCGGGGAACGATGGTGGAGAGACTGTGCAGGGATTCTTGAAAGAGAAGATTGTGCGGACGGGAGCAGGCCTTCTGGGCTTGCCCCCTACCACCCCCCGGCAACGATGCAAAAGCATGAAAGGAAAAGGGTTGCGGGGGGAGCATCCTGCAACTGCTTGAAAACAAAGGGGCAAATTTGCAACCACGAGCGAGGGAACTTGGAAGGGGCGAGTGACTCGTGGCGAGAGAAGAGGAGAAGGAGATCAAATGGAAGAGGGGGGAGGGGGTCGC
>QHYL01000589.1 GCA_003224105.1 Acidobacteriota bacterium
AGTCGTGCACGAAACCCGTCAGAATGAACCAGCGCGGATGGCCATCCTTGCGAATCGCCTCTGAAGTTTGCAGCAGGTGCTCGATTTGGGTCAGGTCGGTGTCTGGATCGCTTTCATCCACCAGAGTGTTCAGGTACCCAGCCATTTCCCAGATGCTCTTCTTCCCTCGCTTCAGGCCGCAGTACTCCCCTTTCTTCTTCAGAACAAAATCCAAAGTTTGGTGCGCGTGATTCTGCCGGTAGAACTCCGTGACTGTGGGATTCGCGTCGGCCCGATAATTCCGGAATTGCTCTTCCGATTTTCCCAGCTGATAGCGAGTACTTACGAAATCGTCCCAATCGTCGAGTTCTTTAAGGGGGGCATTATTGAGAACTTCATCCATAGCAAGACTCCCGCTTTATTGTGGGAGTCTGCTTGCGGCAGCGCAATAGGAACTTTCACTCATTCTTGAGCGGTGGAGCTTCCCATCTGCAATTTGCAGTCAACTCGTAGTGCGGCTGCTTGCCGCTGCTTTTCTCACGTCCACAACTTATTCGAACGTCCGCAATTTATTCCAGGGCAGCCACGCGCGCCTCACCGCGCACCGGAAAGCGCGGTCCAAGCGGAGCGGTTGCGCGAAGACTCCAACACCGCGCCAACAAACCGCATTCCTTCCACGCCCTCTGCGATGCCCGGCACCAGAAGCGCTTGCGGATCCGGCTGCCGCTTCTCCTGCCTGGCCCGGATCTGCTCAGCCAAATCCTTGTAGAGTTGAGCGAAGCCCTCCAAGTACCCTTCCGGATGCCCGGCCGGGATGCGGATCGCCCGCGCCGCTGCGGCCCCGGTTCCTGGACCGCCACGCTTCAGGGTCCGACGCGGTTGCCCCAAAGGCATGAACGTAAGTTCGTTCGGATTCTCTTGCTGCCACTCCAAGCCCGCCTTCTCTCCATAAACGCGCAGGCGCAAATTGTTCTCATTTCCCGCCGCTACCTGGCTTGCCCAGAGCATCCCCTTCACTCCCTTTGGAAATCGCAACAGCATTTGCACGTTGTCGTCAAGCCGCCGCCCCGGAACAAACGTGGTCACTTCGGCCGCAACTTCTTGGACCGGCATTCCTGTGACAAAGCACGCGAGATTGTGCGCATGCGTCCCAATGTCGCCTAAGCTTCCGCCCGGCCCGCTCCGCGCAGGATCCGTTCGCCAGTCCGCCTGCTTTTGCCCGGTCCTCTCTAGAGGAGTAGAGAGCCAATCCTGCGCGTACTCCACTTGAACCACTCGCAAGGAACCTAGCTCACCCGCCTGCACCATCTCCCGCGCTTGCCGCACCATCGGGTAACCCGTGTAATTGTGCGTCAATCCGAAAATCAGGCCGGTTCGCTCCACAATCTTCGCCAGGTCCAGCGCGTCCTCGATCGTCGTCGTCAAAGGCTTGTCGCAAATCACATGGATTCCGGCATCGAGAAACTTCTTCGCGTTGACGTAATGCATGTGATTTGGCGTGACAATCGCCACGGCCTCAATGCCGTCGGGACGCCCCTTCTCCGCCGCAGCCATTTCTTCAAATCGCCCATACGCGCGCGCAATGTGCAGTTCCTCCGCGGCTGCCAGGCTTTTCCCAGGGTCAGAACTCAGCGCCGCCGCAACGAGTTCATAGCAATCGTCCATGCGCGCCGCAATTCGATGCACCGCGCCAATGAACGCCCCAGGACCGCCTCCCACCATGCCGAGCCGGATGCGCCGGTGCTTGCCCTGCGTCTTGGATTCACCCGGCATGTTTCCCTTCCTTTCGCGCCGCGAGCCCCAGCATTCGCCGATTCGCTTCCTCGTCCGCTCCGGATTTTGCAAAATCGTCAAACGCTCGTTCGGCTGTCTGGATAATGTGCCGCGCAATGAAGGGCGCGCCCTCCCTCGCCCCTTGCTCGCTGCTCTTCACACAACACTCCCATTCGAGCACCGCCCACCCGTCGAAGTCGTATTGCGCCAGCTTGGAAAAAATGCCCCGGAAATCCACTTGCCCGTCACCCAACGACCGGAAGCGCCCCGCGCGACTAATCCACGGCTGATATCCTCCGTAAACGCCTTGCCGTCCCGTAGGATGAAACTCCGCGTCCTTCACGTGAAACATTTTCACTCGCGAATTGTAAATGTCGAGAAACGCTAAGTAATCGAGCTGCTGCAAAACAAAATGGCTGGGGTCGAACAAAATGTTGCACCGCTTATGCCCGCCCACGCGATCGAGGAACATGTCGAAGGTCACGCCGTCATGCAAGTCCTCGCCCGGATGCAGCTCATAACACAGGTCAACGCCAGCCGCGTCAAACGCGTCCAGAATCGGCTTCCATCGCTTCGCTAATTCCTCGAACGCTGTCTCAATGAGTCCCGGCGGACGCTGCGGCCACGGATAAATGTAGGGCCACGCCAGCGCGCCGGAAAAAGTGACATGCTCCTTCACTCCCAAATTCGCCGAAGCTTTCGCCGCATACAGAAGTTGCTCCACAGCCCAGGCTTGCCGCGCCGCAGGATTCCCGCGCACGGACTCGGGCGCGAAACCGTCAAACGCCGCATCATAAGCCGGATGTACCGCCACCAACTGCCCTTGCAGGTGCGTGGAAAGCTCCGTCAGCTCCACGCCGCTCGACGCCAGTGTTTCCAAAATTTCGTCGCAATATTTTCGATTCTCCGCCGCGCGCTTCAAATCGAAGAGCCGTGCGTCCCACGTCGGGATCTGCACGCCTTTGTACCCAAGCCCCGCAGCCCATTTGGAAATGGTCTGCAGGTTGTTGAATGGCGGCTTATCGTCCGCAAATTGCGCGAGAAAAATTGCCGGTCCCTTGATCGTTTTCATGATGCCCCCTCAATCCGCAGGCTTCGCGCAGGAGAGGGGCATTTTATAAAAACTTAGCCATTGTGCGAATGGAATTTTCTAGGGAGGCTAAACAAAATGCGCGAGGGGGGCAAAAGAAGGGACCCGCGCGGATCGCAAGAAATCACGGCGCAGCGCGCAAGCTAATCAAAAAAGTGGCGGATGAGCCTGTAAGCCGGAT
>QHYL01000590.1 GCA_003224105.1 Acidobacteriota bacterium
CGATGGTGCAAGCGCTAAAAGCGGGCGCAGCAGTGCTGCGCCCCTACAAGGGAAAGACCCGGCCTACGAGTGCTTCTACTTCATCGCGGACTGGCATGCACTGACTAGCGACTACGCGGACACGTCGGCGATTGCGGAAAACACGCTGCAAATCATGATTGATTATCTTGCGGCAGGGCTGGATCCCGTGGGCCACAAGAATTGCGTGATTTTTCAGCAGTCTGCCGTCCCGGAACACGCGGAATTGCATTTGCTGCTGTCCATGGTGACGCCGCTGGGCTGGCTGGAGCGCGTGCCGACCTACAAAGAGGCGCTGGAGAACGTCAAGGACAAGGACCTGCACAATTATGGGTTTCTGGGCTACCCGGTGCTGCAATGCGCCGACATAGTGATTTACAGCGAAGGAGCAGCATGGCTTTACGTGCCAGTAGGGGAGGATCAAGTCTCGCATGTGGAGTTGAGCAGAGAGATAGTAAGGAAATTCAATTTTCATACAGGAATCTTGCTCGACCAGCGCGGGCTGAGTGCTCCTGGCAATGAAGAGTTTTTGGAGCGGGTCATGTCAAAACTCTTGCCTCCCGAAGAACTGGATCGATCTTTCACGCCTTCTCAACGTTTCGACCTTCTCGAGCCTGCGGCCCAGATACGTGCGCGGGAAGTCGGCCCCGTAAACTTCATACGAGAAATGGGGCCGGCTGCGAAGTTTTTCCTCTTAAACAAAGTGTTGGCAGAGCCGGATGTGATGCTGACGACGACGCCGAGGATACCGGGGCTTGACGGGCGGAAGATGTCGAAGAGTTATGGAAACACCATCACGCTGAGCGAGAGCGACGCGGACATTCGCGCGAAAACGAAAGTGATGGTGACGGACCCGGCGCGGAAGCGGCGTACCGATCCTGGAAACCCGGATGTTTGTCCGGTGTACGACTGGCATAAACTGTTCTCGACCAAAGAGACGCTGGACTGGGCGGCGCAGGGTTGCCGGGCGGCGGGAATTGGCTGCATCGAGTGCAAGGCGAAGATGGCGGATCATTTGATCGAGTGGATTACACCTGTGCGCGAGCGGCGAGTGGATTACGAGAAGCATCCGAAGCGCGCGCTAGAAATTCTCGACGAAGGCTCGAACAAGGCTCGCAAAGTCGCACAAGGAACGATGGAGCGCGTGCGCGAAGCCGTCTTCGGCTGGGAGAAGAAGCGCAAAGAGATTGACGGCGCGGCCGGCAGCGCTAAGGCATGAGGTTAGGCGTGTGTGATTCTGTGATTGGTGTCATCCTGAGCGAAGCGAAGGATCTCAATTTATGAAACGTCTCGGTTGAAGTGAGCGTTGAGATCCTTCGGCTATCCTTATCGGATAGCCTCAGGATGACGAACGACAAAAGGAGCGCATGGCGACACCTGAGAACAAATTGACTGGCAAGAGCGCGGAAGATTCCGCGGAGAACCCTGCTTCGCGCGCCGATGCGGTGGAACAGCCCGCTTCGGAAGGCGGCGTCGAGTCGGCCGCCTCCCGGCCAGATTCGGGGCAGGCCGAAAGCGGTCCCTACAAGATTCACATCCCGATGTACGAAGGCCCGCTCGACCTTTTGTTGGATCTCATTCGACAGCAGAAGATGAGCATCCACGACATTCAAATCTCGGAAATCACCGCGCAATATCTGGATTACCTGCACAAACTCGAAGAACTGGACGTAGACGTTTCCGCAGAGTTTGTTTACATGGCGGCGACGCTGATTTACATCAAAAGCAAAATGCTGCTGCCGCCGGATCCGCTGGCGACTCCGGAAGAGCAAGCCACCGATCCGCGCGCGGAATTGGTGCAGCGGCTGGTGGAGCACGAAAAGTATAAGAACGCCGCTCAACTTTTGTACCAGAAACAGCAGATTGAAGAAAACGTATGGTCGAAACCGGACACGTCGCTGTATCAGGACCCGGGGACCGAGGGCGAGCTGGTAGTTTCGCTTGTGGATTTGGTGAAAGTTTTTCAGCAGGTGCTGGAGCGCCGAAAGGAAATCGTTCGAATCGAGCTGCAGCACGAACAATTTACCGTGGCGCAGATGATCGTGCAGTTGCGCGCGCAGATTATTGCGAGCGCGGAAAATGCGGTGAACTTGATCCAGTTTTTCGAGGCATGCCCGTCGCGGCACGCGATGATTGTGGCGTTTCTGGCGGTGCTGGAAATGGTAAAGCTGCAGGCCGTCGCGCTGGTTCAGGAAAAAATGTTTGGAGACATCCTGGTAAAGAAGGGCAGGGTGTTTGATGTGGTGTTTGATGAGAATGGGGCGATTCGAATGGTGGATGAGGAATACAGATAAGACGTGACTGGCGATTCGTGGCTGGGTGACTCGTAAGAGAGGATAAGAGTAGTCTCAGAGAGGAAAGGCAATAGAGGGGCGAGGATGAAACCTGGCAGGCCGAGGAGCTTGAAATATCCGGACGGGACTCCGGTTGAGGTGGAAGGGGTGTCCCGGCAGCGGCGGTGGCAGATTGCGCGGCGCGCGGCGGGGAAGTGCGAGTGGTGCGGCCAACCGCTCAATCGCTATGCGGCGATGTGCGACGACTGCGCAAAAAAAATCAGAGAGCGCGCGCGGAAGAGGGGCGGATTCAAAGAGTGGCAGCCCGGCAGTAGAGGAAGGCCGCCCAAGGACGCGGCTAAGTCGAAACCGCGAAAGCGGAGGAGTTCCTGATGACGAACGAAGAACGCAAAGCGGCGTTGGAAGCGATTATTTACGCGGCGGATGAGCCGGCGACGATCGACCAACTGACAAAAGCGCTGGGCGAAGAAAAGCTGGCGGTGCAGGCGTCGCTGGACGAGTTGGTGGCGAGCTACGCGGACGAAGAGCGCGGGGTCGAGATTCGCGCGGTGGCCGGCGGGTACAAGATGTATACGAAGCCGCAGCA
>QHYL01000591.1 GCA_003224105.1 Acidobacteriota bacterium
CGCTTCGGCAGCCATTTGATACTTCGCCAAAACGTTAGCAAACTCCAGGGACGATTCATCGGATGGAGCCGAGATATTCCTCCAGGAGCCCGCCAAACTCGTTAGCTCTTCCGATCTTCCTAGGCCTCCATAGTCTGTGGCTAGAAGGAGGATGCCATCATCAGACGCACTCAGTTGAGGCACGATGGGTTGTGCTACTTCCAGAGATTTTTGGTAATTTTGGAGCGATGCCTCCACCTTGGCCGAGCCAAAGCGCGCGTTGAGGTTACTGGGGTCAATCCAGAGAACTTCCTGGAAACTCTTTCGGGCCAGATCGAATTTCCCCTGGAGCAAGTAAGCGTTTCCCAAACTCGTTCGGGCGCCGACAAGCAGAGAATTAAGCGCTAGAGCTTGCGTCAGGAAGCGTGTGCTTTCCTTGTATTTGCGCTCCTGCAAGCGAATTGTCCCTAGCATCGCCAGAGCCAGAGCCCGTGTGGACGGATTGTTCAATGCCTTGCGCGCTTCCGCCTCTGCCAGTCCTGCTTGCCCCTGATCCAACAGGTTAGCCGCAATTTCTATGTGATTGAGCTGGCCAAAGCTGGCGTTTGCGAGAACCAAGAGCCCAACACTACAAAGGTAGAAGCGTCTGAGTCTGCGGACAGCAAGCCAAAGGAAGTTTTCGGGTTCGCCCCAGCTGCACATGTTCCAGTATGGTAGCAAGGCACCAGAATCGCGACAACGTTTGCTCAAGCCGCCGTATTGAGGACGCGTCCATTGTGAGGTAAATTCCTATGGTCGAACATATCGGTGATACTCCGCTGAAACATCTCGAACGAATCGGGGAGTTTCACAGTTGATCGTACAAAAAAGGGGGCACATATTGGCTCGCGCCGTACCTTCCTGAAGCATTTCCTCGCAGGGATTGCCAGCGGCCGGCTATCAACCCCCTCCTGGCCCCTTTTCACCACCGCCCAGCGCGGTGTCAAATTTCCCTTTGAGATTGTTCCATCCGCAACAAGCGGCATCACGTGGGTGCACCGCAACGGCCGATCTCCAGAGATGTACTTGCCCGAAACCGTAGGTGCCGGGTGCGCATTCATCGATTACGACAACGATGGGTGGATGGACATTTATCTCGTCAACAGCGGGAAGTGCGATTTCTTCGATCCGCAGCCACCGATGCGCAATGCCCTTTACAAGAACAACCGCGACGGAACCTTCACCGACGTAACCGAAAAAGCTCACGTCTCTGGCGGCGGATATGGGATGGGGGCGGCAGTGGGAGATTATGATGGAGACGGTTGGCCCGATCTCCTTGTGACCCAATACAACGGGGTCATTCTGTACCATAACAACGGAGACGGCACTTTTAGCGACGTTACGGTGAAAGCCGGCCTGCCGACAGAAGGCTGGGCATCCAGCGCCGGCTGGTTTGATTACGACAACGATGGGAGACTCGATCTCTTTATCTGCCGGTTTGTAGACTTCAGCAAGTCCAAGAATAAGTTCTGCGGCAACTCCAAGACGGGTGACCGCTACTACTGTGTCCCGCGCGTTTACGACCCCACACCAAGCTGGCTATTTCACAACAACGGCGACGGTACTTTTACTGACGTGAGTCGCGAATCCGGGATTGCCAAGTCCCTCGGCAAGGCGTGGGGTGTGGTGGCCTGCGACATCAATAACGACGGGCGGACGGACCTGTTCGTTGCCAATGATACAGTGGCGAATTTTCTGTTCGTTAATCGCGGCAACGGGAAGTTCGAGGAAATAGGCCTGCAAGCCAATGTTGGTTACAGCGCCGAGGGGCGGCCACGGTCCGGGATGGGAGTCGACTCCTCTGATTACGACCAAGATGGCTGGATGGACTTGTTTGTTACCAACGTGGACCAAGAGATGTACTCCCTTTATCACAACAATCGCGATGAGACCTTCGATGATATGGCTGTTCCCTATGGAATTGGCAGGGTGACGCGTCTTATGAGCGGGTGGGGAGTGAAGTTTTTTGATTATGACAACGACGGAACGCCTGATCTGTTTCTTGCCAACGGCCATCCTGACGATAAAATCGAGGCGCATTCCAACGAAGTAAAATACCGCGAGCCCTTACTGCTGTTTCGCGGCACGGGCCACGGATTCGAGAATCTGAACGCCAGCAGCGGTCCCCTTTTCACAAAGCTCTATGCTGCGCGCGGAATGGCAGTTGGCGATTTTAATAACGACGGCGCTCTGGATGTCCTGATCTCAATAAATGACGGGCCGCCTCTGCTGCTTAAAAATCAAGTCGGACAACTCAATCATTGGGTAGGATTGAAGCTGGCGGCGAAACGAGCAAACCCCGACGCTATAGGTACGCAGATTACCTGGCAGGCCGGAGACTTCAAGCGGTCATACTTCAAGACGGGAGGAGGAAGCTACTTAGCGTCGCATGATCCGCGTGTGGTTTTGGGCATAGGTAGGCGCAGCAAGATTGACTGGGTCGAAGTTAAGTGGCCGCTGCCGAGCGGGCGTTCAGAACGCTTCACCAATCTTCCCGTTGATCAATACACAGGCATTGTGGAGGGAGAGGGTGAGCCAGTTGGCAAAACTTGACGCATCACCGACACATATCTTTGCTTCAGGCGGCAGGTAGAGGTCGCAGCAGACATGCAAGCGAGCCGATACTCTAGTCCGGCCCAGCCTCAAAGTGCTAAATTGCTCGTTTTTACGAGTGTCTGAACCGGTGCGTGCTAAAGAACAAGCCCTGAATATCCATGAGGTCGCAAGACGGGCCAGGGTGTCTACGGCCACGGTCTCTCGCGCTATCAACCGGGTTCCCACAGTTAACCCAAAACTCGCCCAGCGCGTTTGGAGGGCCATCAAGGAGCTTGGATATTATCCAAATACGCAGGCGCGAGCTCTGGTCTCTGGGCGCAGCCGAATTTTCGGGCTTATTGTGTCCGAACTAACCAATCCGTTTTTTCCCGAAATCGTCCAGGTGTTCGAAACCATCGCGGTTCGGCACCACTACGAGATTTTATTAACCTCCACCATGAACGACCCGGAGCAGATGAAGAGCTCCGTGCGCCGAATGATCGAAAGGCAGGTCGAAGGCGTAGCCG
>QHYL01000381.1 GCA_003224105.1 Acidobacteriota bacterium
TGTTGATAACGAGCGCGCCGTCAAACGGCGCCGGTTGTGGCTGGCGTGGCATGGAATGAGTTTTTAGTCGTAAGTCCCAAGTTGTGCGTAAAAAAACCGCCAACCGTCCAAACTACGCACCCGCACTCACAAAAGAGTTAGCAGCGTACGACCCCAAGGAACCGAAGCTTCGTTGTTCCCTGGCTTGCCTCCATCTGATACTTATGACTTACAACTTAGAACTGAAAATGGCTACCGAGAACTCTTTTCCTTCGTGGACGGCCTAGCCTTCTTCTTTACTTCTTTGCGCTCGGGTTCGTCCTTCTTCACTTCCCTGAGCAATTCCTCGATCCGCTCCACGCGCTCCTCAGACAGGTCCAGGGCAAAGTGCAACTCCGGCAGGCGCCGAAGCTGCAATCGCTCCATGAGTTCGTGACGGATGAATCCCGCTGCATGCTCGAGCGCTTTAATCGCATCCGTTTGCTCCTCGGTCGTCCCTTTCACGTTGATGAACACGCGCGCGTGTTTCATATCCGGCTGCACGCGCACTTCACTGGCGATGACGCTGCCTTCCAGCCGGGGATCTTTCAATTCTCCCGCCAGCATGGCGTTGATTTCGTGGGCAATTTCTTCGCCCACGCGTTCGTGACGATGGCCGGTGGCGCTCATCTGCGTTTCTTCTGCGGCGCTTCTTAAATAATCTCAACCGCCTGGTGGATCAAAATCGAACCGAGAATCCCGTCCGCTTCGTCCAAAACTTTCTGCAGCACTTCATTCACATGCTTCTCTTCATTCGAAATGGTCACCACGCCCACCACCGACCTCTGCCACGCGTCGTGATGTTCGAGCTCCGCCACGGCTACGTTGAAATTCCGCCTCAGCCGGTCCTTCAGGCTGCGCAACACTTGCCGCTTGTCCTTCAGCGATTGCGCGTCGGGGATGTGCAGCTCGAGGGTAAGCAAGCCGACTGGCATCTGCGGCTCCGGGGAAAAGCTCTGCGGTTTATTTTTTGCCGACGGGCGCGCTGGCCTGTCCGGCGGCTTCCGCGGCGCTCATCTTGGTGACGCTGAAGCATTCGAGGATGTCGCCAACCTTGATATCGTTGAAGTTGGCCACACCCGCGCCGCATTCGAAGCCCGTGCGCACTTCGCTGGCGTCGTCCTTAAACCGCTTCAGTGAGCTCAACTTCGACGTATAAACCACCGCGCCGTCGCGAACCACGCGCACTTGCGCATCGCGCTTGAGAATTCCATCGACAACGTAGCAGCCCGCCACCGTGCCTGCGCCTTTTACCTTGAACGTGTTCCGCACTTCCGCGCGGCCCAGATAGGTCTCCGTAATGACCGGCTCGAGCAAACCTTCCATGGCTTTCTTAATCTCATCGGAAACTTCGTAGATGATGTTATGAGTGCGAATGTCCACATGCTCTTGCTGGGCCAGGTCCGCGGCCTTGCGGTCGGGCCGCACGCCAAACGCGATGATAATCGCGCCCGAGGCCGAACCCAGGAGCACGTCATTTTCCGTAACCGCGCCGACGCCCGAGCCAATAATCTTCAGCTTCACCTGGTCGGTGGAAAGTTTCGGCAGCATCTCGCTGAGTACTTCCACAGATCCTTGTACGTCCGCCTTGATGACAATCGGCAGCTCCTTGACCTCGCCGGCCTTGAGCTGTTCGTGGAGTTGGTCCAGCGTAATGCGCCCGCCGCTGCTGCGCGCCATCGCCGCATCGCGCTGCTTGCCCTGGCGGTATTCCACGATGTGCCGCGCCTTGGCTTCGTCGGTCACTTGGAAGTGATCGCCCGCTTCCGGCACGCCCTGCAATCCGAGCACTTCGATGGGCGTGGATGGCGGCGCGTCTTTGACCGTGCGCCCGCGATCATCGAACATCGCGCGCACTTTGCCAAACACCGAGCCGCAGATGAAAAAGTCGCCCGCGTTGAGCGTGCCATTCTGCACCAGCACCGTAGCCACGGGCCCGCGTCCCTTGTCCACCCGCGATTCCAGCACCGTGCCGCTTGCCGGCGCATCCGGATTGGCTCTCAATTCGCGCAAATCCGCGACGAGCAAAATGATTTCCAGCAGCTTGTCGATGCCCTTCTTCTGTTTCGCCGAGACTTCCACGAATTCCGTGTCCCCGCCCCATTCCGCGGGCATCAGGCTCAAATCCGAGAGCTGCCGCTTCACGCGCTCCGGCTGAGCTTCCGCCTTATCAATCTTGTTGACCGCCACGATGATGGGTACGTTCGCCGCTTTGGCGTGATCAATGGCTTCCTTGGTTTGCGGCATGACGCCGTCATCCGCGGCCACAACCAGCACCACGATGTCTGTTACTTTCGCCCCACGCGAACGCATGCGCGTGAACGCTTCGTGGCCCGGCGTATCCACAAAAACCACGCTGCGCTCGTTCACCACCACTTTGTACGCCCCGATGTGCTGCGTGATTCCACCGGCTTCGCCTGCGGCAACATCTGCTTCGCGGATCGCATCCAGAAGGCTCGTTTTCCCGTGGTCCACATGACCCATGACCGTCACCACCGGCGGCCGCGGCTTCAAACTTTCTTTGGTCTCTTCCTTTGCTACCTCGAGTACCATTTCTTCTTCAAGCGAGACCACGCTCACCACGCCACTGAACGCTTCCGCGAGCGTCGTCGCCGTAGGCACGTCGAGCGCCTGGTTGATGCTGGCAAACACCCCTCTATCCAACAAAGTCTTTAGCAGGTCCTTTGCGCGCACGTCGAGTTTTTCCGCAAGCTCGCGAATGGTGATGCCTTCGGTGATGGTCACTTCGCGCGGCGGACGAGGCTCGGGCGCAGCTATGACTGCCGCAGCGGCAGCCCCGCGCCCAGCTCCCTGACGCATGCGCGTCGGGTGCAGTTTGCGCTCTCCCTCAATCTCGCGCTTGTCAACCGCCTGCCGCTGGCGCGGCGGAGTTTTGCGTGCGTAGAGCGGCTTTCCGGGCTCTGCCTTCGACGGCATTTTGTCCGGCATCGGGGGGAGCATTCCCGGACGCCCCGGCGTGCGCGGTCCCGGCCGCGTTCCCGTTGGCATGGGTCCTCGCCGGTGATCGAATGGACGCGCAGGCTCTGTGCCAGGAGCGCCAGGACGCTGGCGCGGCCCACCGGGCCTGCCTTGCCCCGGCTGCTGCGGACGAATGGGCTGCCCCGGCCGTGGGCCACTTGGACGTTCCCGCGAAATGTCGGGCAGCGGTCCGCGATTCCCTGTTGGCAAAGGACCTCGATTTCCTGAAGGCCGTAGGGGCGTGTTTGGCCGCGGCGGTGTGCTGGGGCGCGCGGGCGCTCCGGAACGCGCGGGAGCAGTTCCCGGTGCGGCAGCTGCAGGTCGCGTTGCAGAAGTCTGTGTACTCGGCCGCGTTGCCGAAGGTTGCGTGCTTGAAGGTGCCGCAGTTGCTGGCCGAGCCGAGGCGGCTCCGGGTTGTGAAACAGGGGCAGCCGGTCGAATGGGTGTCGGGGCCGCAGGCGCGGCAGGCTTCGCTGCGGCTGGAGTGCTTGCAGGCGCCGACGCTGAGGCCGGTGTTGGGGCTTTAGGAACAATTTTCGGAACCGCAGGCGGAACAGACGGAGTCGTCGCAGGGTGAGCAGCCGGAGCCACGGGAGGAGCAGGTGTCGCCGGCGCTGCCGGTTTTACCGCGGCAGGCGCTACTTGAGCCTGTGGTGGCACCGCCGGTGCCGCTGGCCTCAACCGTGCCGCTTTCGCTGCAGCTTCCTTCGCTTGCTTCTCCGCTTTGGCGGCCGCTTCCGCCTCAGCCTCGGCTTCCGCAACTCCCTGAATTCTTTTCCGAACCTTCTCTGCAACATCCTCGGGAATCGAACTTGAATGCGTCTTCTTCTCCGTAACTCCGAAACCGGGCAGAAGATCAATGATCGCTTTGGCCTTCACTTCCAGTTCGCGGGCCAGCTCGTTGATTCGGACTTGGTTCGCGTCGCTCATGCGCTCCGTTCGTTACTTGGACCTTGTTACTCCGGCTTTGCCTCTTCCGCTCGCGCTGCTTCGCTTCCGTTTTTCTCTGCCGGAACTTCAGCTTGCGCGTCTTCCGCAGGCGCCATCTTTTCTCCAGCAACTGCTTCCGCCCCCGCAGAAGCTTCCTCTGGGGCCTGTGCCCCTTCAGCAGTCTCCGCCGAGCCCGCTTCTGCAGCGGCGGCCTCTTCACCACCTTCGGCTGCAGTCTCCGCAGCCTCCGCGGTTTCCGCGCTCGCTGCGTTTTCACTCGTTGCCGCGGCCTCAGAGGGGCTCTCGTAGAACTGGTTCACCGACTGATAGATCCTGTCCACCATCTTCTCGCCGATGCCCGGAATCTCCATCAATTGCTCCGGCGTCATTGAAGCGAGCTTCTCCACGGAATTGATTCCCGCGGCTTCCATTTTTTCGATGGTTTTCGCCCCGACGCCCGCAAGCGAAGTCAGCGGCGTTGCCGGCGCGGTCAACGCGCTCATCTGCTCTTCGATTTCCTGGCGCTTCTCTTCCTCGCTCTTGATGTCAATGTCCCAGCCAATCAGCTTGCTCGCCAGCCGGACGTTCTGCCCTTTCTTGCCGATCGCCAGCGAAAGCTGCGAATCCTCCACAATCACTTCCAGCTTTTTCGTTTCGGGATCGATGATCTGTACGCGCGTCACTTTCGCGGGGCTGAGCGCCTTCTGCGCGAATGCCACCATCTCTTCGCTGTACGGAATGATGTCGATTTTTTCGCCGCGCAATTCGCGGATGATGGATTGCACGCGCATGCCTTTCATGCCCACGCACGCGCCCACCGGATCCACGTCCTTGTCGCGGCTCATCACCGCCACCTTCGTGCGCTCGCCCGCTTCCCGCGCCGCATAGCGGATCTGCACCGTGCCGTCGTAAATCTCCGGCACTTCCATTTCGAACAGCCGCTGCACCAAACTCGCGTCCGCGCGCGACACAATCACTTGCGGCCCCTTCGCCGCTCGATCCACCGCTTTAATCACCACCCTCAACCGCTCGCCGATGTTGTAGGTCTCCAGCTTCGATTGCTCGCGCTTTGGCAACCGCGCTTCCGTCCTGCCCATGTCCACGATCAGGTCCGGACCCTCGGCGCGCTTCACAATCACGGTCACCAGCTCCCCGACGCGCCCGTTGTACTCATTGAAAATGGTGTCGCGTTCCGCCTCGCGGACTTTTTGCAGAATCACCTGCTTAGCCGTCTGCGCCGCAATACGTCCCAGCACATCAGTTGGCTTCGGCGTCAGGATTTCCGTGCCGACCTCGGCCGTCGGATTCTTCTTCTTCGCGTCGGCTACCGTCATCTCTTTCTTCGGATCGGTCACTTCCTCGACGACGATATGCACCGAATACACGTCCACTTGGCCCGTTTCCGCGTTGAACTTCCCGCGCAGGTCTTCCTCTGTCTTATAGAATTTCCGGGCCGCTACCACCATCGCATCTTCGATCGCCGACACCACCACTTCCGGCTCGATGTGCTTCTCGCGGCTCAGCATCTCGATCTGTTGGTAAAGCAGATTCGCCATATCGCGTCCCTAATCCCCGGAATCCCTGCCCTCAGCCTCTAAAACTCCACCACCAAATTCGCCTTGCGAATCGATTCCAGAGGCAGCTCCACGGTCTTCGCTACCTTCCCTTTCAACTCCATTCGTACTCTTCCCTCCACAAATCCCGCCAGACGCCCTTCAAAAAATTTCGCGTCTCCAATTGGCTCCGTGGTCGTTATTTTCGCCAGCCGCCCCCGGAATCGCTCGAAGTCCGTAGCCTTCCTCAGCGCCCGGTCCATCCCCGGAGAACTGACCTCCAGGATGTACCCGGGCCCGGGAATCAGCTCTTCCACATCCAAAATCACGCTAAGTTGCTGGCTCACCCGTTGACAATCGGCGTGACTGATCTTCGGAAACGGGTCATTTACGACTTCCCCCGTCCCAAGAGTGCCGGCGGCATCGCTAATCACCGCCGCAGGCTTGGCCACCCGGTCGATATACACGCGCAGGAACCGCTGCTTGCCGATTTTCCATTCGACATCAACGACTTCCAGGCCTTCCGAACGCGCCACTCGCTCGGCGGCGGCGCGGATTTTCTCCAAATCCACTTGCAGAGACTCCTGTACCGTAGCCGGTTCGCACCACACTCCGCCCGGCCCCAACAAAAAAGTGGGCTCGCGCCCACTTATCCGTTCGACCCGCTTCAGAGCGAAATTAGAGTATATTCCCCCAGCAAGGCAAAAGCAAGATACAGGTCTCTGGCAATCCAGTATCAGGAAAACCCCTAACTTTTCATGTAATTCAGGCGCCGTATCCTATCCCGCGACCTATCAGCTCACCTGCATGCGCCATAGCGGAAGGTCTCTGTAGAAGCCTGTAGAAGATTGTACAGAAAGGAATTACAGCGACTGACAAAGCGCCGAGCCGTGCAGAAATGGCTGGCTGCGCAGATCATTGGCATCGGGCCCTGGTAATCCTGGCGTTCCCTTTCCAGTTTCGTTGTTGTCTCTTTCCGGCCGCAGAAGTTTCCGCAGCCGCACCCGCGCCTTGTGCAACTGGGATTTGGCATTCCCCACCGAACATCCCAGCAATTTCGCAATCTCGCTATGCGCATACCCCTGAATGTCGTACAGCACAAACATGAGTTTGCATCTTGGCGGCAGTTGCTTGATGGCGTTCTCTAGGGCCACCCGGTCAATGTAGCCTTCCAGGTTCAAGTCCGGCGCTCCCAGTTCCCGCCGTGCCGTTACGTTTCCATTTTCATCGGTGCCTTCCGTGTTTTCCACCAGCGCCGCTTTGTCCTGCTTGGATCCGCGAATCCGCATCAACACCGTATTCACCGCCACCCGGTGCAGCCACGTGGAAAACGCCGAAGCGCCTCGAAATCCCTGAATCTTGCGGAACACGTGCAGAAACACTTCCTGCGTTGAATCTTCGGCTTCGTCCGGATTCCTCAGCATGCGCATGCACAAGGCATAGACCCGCGCGCTATGCAACCGGTAGAGCCGCTCGAACGCTCCGTCGTCGCCCCGTTGGGCCATCCGTATGACCTTGGCTTCCGGCAACTCAGGCAACTCGGAAAGTTCCATACCTCTCTGACGATACACGACAACCTCCCCATCCTCAGGCGCACATCCCTTGCGCACTCTTTGGTTAATTTTTTAAATTCAGGGCTAGTTAGTCCCGCCAGCTAACGCCCAGGAGTTTGAATTGAATCAACTCTGTTTTTTTGCGGGCAATCGCGCTGCCATTGCGGAATATTTCTGTAAATGCGCGGATTTTAGCGACTTACTGGAGTTCTTCGACAGCGAATAAACAATTTCGTACAGTACTAGGCCCAGAAAACTTTCCCAATCTGCTTCGTTTCTTCACAGAGTATTCACCTTACTTTTTTGCAGGTGTATTCACCTTACACTCTCGACCTCAACCATTCTCAAGCCATTTTTGTCAACTGCTGATCATTTTTTCTTTTGACGACCGTACGATTCCGCACATTTCCCGGCGGTGCAATTCCGACACTTCCTGTAGCGTCCGTTCTCCGAAATGCACTGAACATAGTTGAACAAGTATTGTGCAGCAGTTTGTCGTACGGACACGCCATGCCGTGCCCGTTCTCAATGTCGCGACCCCCGTTACAGAAAGCAAGAAATGAAGGGGGAAAAGTGTGTAGTTCAGGGGAGATTCAGGATCCGTCTACGAATGATCAATCAGCCGGTGATGAATCGCGTACAGCGCAAGCTCCAGCCGGTCGGAAACTCCCAGCTTGTCAAAAATATTATGCAGGTGATTCTTCACCGTCTGTTCCGAAATGAACAGCTTCTCTCCAATTTCCTTGTTTCGGAAGCCCTGCGCCACCAGCTGCACAATTTCTTTTTCGCGGTCGCTCAGCAACGGCTTTTCGCGCCGCGGTCCCGCTTCCGAAGACTTTGAGAACGCCTTCATCACTTCCGCGGTCATGCGATTGTCCAGCCAAATCTCTCCCGCGTGCACGCGATGAATGCTCTTCACCAGCAAATCCGTCGCGGACTGCTTCAGCACCACGCCGCGCGCTCCCAGCCGCATCGCGCGAACCACGTCGCGATCATCTTCCGCGGCGGTCAGCACCACCACGCGCGTCGGCAGCGTGTCGAAATTCACTTCTTCCAAAACCGCTAGCCCATCCTTATCCGGCATGCGCAAATCCAGCAACAAAATATCCGGCTTCAGCTTCGCGAGCAGCTTGATGCACTCCGCACCATTCTGCGCTTCGCCGACGATCGTGATTTCTTCGTCGGAGTCCAAAAGCTTCCGCAAGCCATCGCGAAAGATCGCGTGGTCGTCGGCTAGTAGTACCCGTATTTGCTGCTTCGCTGTTTTTGCCATATCAACCGAGCGGCACTTCGATTGTCAGACGCGCCCCATGCCCCGGATTTGACTCGACGGTGAGTACCCCACCCACTGTTCGAGAGCGTTCCTTTATCGAAATCGGGCCCAACCGCAGGCGATCCAGTTCGTCGGCCGTAAACCGGCCGGCAAAGCTAAAACCCTCGCCGTTGTCGTCTACTACAAGTACTAGACGGCTGTCATCCTGCGACAGTTTTACCACGACATGGGAAGCCTTCGCATGCTTTTTTATGTTGTTGAGTGCTTCACGGTAAATCTGGAAAATCTCCCGGCAGACGCGGTCC
Source organism: Acidobacteriota bacterium (assembly GCA_003224105.1). Classification (GTDB taxonomy): domain Bacteria; phylum Acidobacteriota; class Terriglobia; order Acidiferrales; family UBA7541; genus Acidiferrum. Next base: position 8,612 of record QHYL01000381.1, read on the forward strand.
GGCGCCCGCAATTGTGTCGAATCAATCAACAAATCCAGCGCAATCGTGGACTCGTTCCGGTACCGCTCCGCAAAGCCCCTCATCAGGTCCACCAGGTCCGCGCTCTGCACCCGCAAAGGCCGCAGGTCGGTCACCGTCTGGCGCAGCTCGGCAGCCTCGTTCTTCACCGTTTGCTGAAGATTGGCCAGCGCGCTGGAGGCCAGTTCGGGAGTCGCAGGCACCCGCCGCCGCAGCACATCCAGTTGAATCTCGATGCTCAGCAACGTTTGCAGAATGCCATCGTGCAGGTCGCGCGCAATGCGGCTGCGCTCCGCTTCGATAGCGCGCGCACGCAAGTGCCGCAGCAAAAAAATATTTTCGAGCGCCGGCCCGATATGCTGCGCAATACTTTCCAGCCACACCAAATCTTGCTTTTGAAACGGCTTGCGCCCGTTCAATAGAAAAATCCGCCCCGTCGCCTGGCCGCTCTGCTCAAACGAAACACTCAGCAAAGACCGTATTTTGAACTCTTGCACCACCGGACTCGGCAGCCGCGGCATATTCTTAATCGTCCGCCCGTCGCGCCGGTCCCAGCCAAAGCCCACGCCCGGCCCGGCCAGCGAGTTCCAGCACAGCGTCGCGTCCATATCGTCCAGCAGAAACCCGTCCGTGCGCGAAAGCGGCAAGCTGTCCGGAACCAGCCGGTCGTTCTCCCCCGCCTTCATCCGCCATAGGAAAATGCGCTCCAGGTCCGCGTCGCGATACAGAAGCAGCGCCTCTTCCACATCGAACGTCGTGCCCAGCTCCTGCAGAAACAGCCGCAGCGACTCCGCCAGCCCCTGATCCACCTGCATCGTGGCATTGATTCGAGAGAAAAAGTCAATTTGCGACGCAAACCGCTTGTTGCGATCCCCAAGAAACGCCAGCCCCGCGCCGCCCGCAAATGTGCCTGCGGTCAAGCCCAGCCACGCCACCACACGCATCCAGTGAATCTCTCCTTTTACCGCGGTCAGCAACACTAGCGTTAAAGATAGCGCTCCGGCCAACGGCAGCGTCAGATCAAAACCCCAGCGAATTCCCGCCGCATAACAAATAAACATGTACGGAAACCACACCGGAACGGTCGAAGGGCTGATAAACATGAAATAACCAAGCGCCAGAAGGTCGCACGCCAGCGGCAAATGCCACGAACGGCGCCGCAGCAGGCGTTCCACTTGCGTAATCACCAGCGCCACCATCACATACGCAATCAGGAACGAAACCGAACGGCGCTCCTGGCGCGACGCGGGCTGCTCCAAAGCCGCAAGCAGCGCCAGCAAAACAAAAATCGGGCGCGCAAACGAGATTTGCCGCTCGAAGTGGCCGCGGTCGGCCTGATTGGCCACCATTGGATTGCCTTGATTGGCGCTCATGCGCGGAGACACACGTCCTGTGCAACTTCCAATGCATTTAGTGTAGTGCAACTAGCGCGGCAAGATGCAGCAGTTGCCAAGGCCCCGTGCGCAAGCCTGCAACGGCTTGTCGCTCAACGATAAAGCCTCGAGGAATAAGGCGGAGCTGTAAGTTGGATTGGAACATGCTTTCCAAAGACCGCCGCAGTTAGTAAGAGACATGCGGATTCCTGCAGACAGCACGCGTGTCTAGTTTGAGGGTATTCGTAGAACGATGGTCGTCAACCTGAGGAGTGTGGCCGTCTTGATCTCGTCTGTATCTGCCTATTTAAGCATCCCTCACTAATTGTCTGATCGTCTCATCGGCCTGATAGAATCGGGAGAACAAGCTGTTTTTCCGTCTGCGGGCTTGAAGATGACAAAAAAGGCGATCGTAAAAAGCATCGACTGGTGGGCGAGAGGCCTTGCTATTGCGGGGCTGTGTTTTTCCGTCTTCACTTGGTGGCATGGTCAGGAAGTACAACGCAAACTGGAAGCCGCATACTTCAACTCCCAACTCGGCCCAATAGAGTCCCTTTCGGCCGGAGCGACTCCAACAGCTCGGCTTGGGATAAAAAATACGGGCAAAAGTCGGGCGAAAGTAGACGGCGCAAGGGCGACTCTCCTTGCTTTTGACAGCGAGAATCGTGCCATCCAGCGGATTGGTGAAATTCAGCCGCTTTCTGATCTCCCTACTAGAGCTGAAATTAATGAGGGCGGAGAATTCTCCTCCACGCTCCGACTCGGTCATGTGATTACAGCAGCCGAGTTCACCCAAATCCAAAGCAAGAACCTAAGCCTGTTCGTTGTCGGTGATGTCGAGTATTGGGATGCTTTCAACAATCGCCACGTCTTTACGTTCTGCCATCGTTTTGAGTTTGAACACTCTGCTTGGGTTGGGTGTTCAGTCGGCAATGAAACCCACGATCTTTGAATCGGCGTAGAGTTTTGCAACCGACCACACTCATTTCACCCGGCCGGATTCATCCTGCTTTTTGATCTTAGGTCTGAATGAGCACGCCGTCCGGCCAAATCTCGCCCGTAGCACCGTCGCCCAAGCGGGCAATGAGTTGCTGAACTATCTTGAGCGCCACTTCCCATTCCTCAAGGAGCGCGGAAAACTTACACTAGAAATTGAAACGATCACCATACTGAGCCCGATCTGCCGGGTTCCCCATACGCGGGGTTTCCGTGTGGGGACTTTGACCTTTCCTCCTCCCGCCTGTAGAGTCTGTGTGAGAACTCGTTTTTGCCACCACAAATTGAAAGAGGCGTTTGGGCCTCCACAATATGTGGTGCTCGCACCGTGCAAAAAGTGAGTCATCACCCACACTCTGTAGTCCCTAG
>QHYL01000592.1:0-2091 GCA_003224105.1 Acidobacteriota bacterium
TGAAGAAAGGATTGGAGCTTCTCTTTTCTTTGCACACGAAGCGGTGGAATCTTGCGAATGAGCCAGGCAGTTTTGGTTCTCAAGAGCGGAGAGAATTTTACCGGCAGATGGCCAAAAGCTTTCTTTGCAAGGGCTGGCTGGAGCTGTGGTTTTTGGAATTGAATGGCGCGGTAGCCGCGGCTCAATTTTGCTTCCGATATGGCGACACAGTTTCCATCTTGCAGGAAGGCTTTGATCCGAAGTTTGCAGCCGACAAAGTCGGTTACGCCCTGCGCGCAGCAATGTTGAAACATTTCATCGAAGCGGGAGTCAAGCGCTACGATTTCCTCGGTGGAATTGCAGTACACAAACAAAACTGGGGGGCCGAACCAGGAGAGTATCTGAATTTGGACTTCGCAAGACCCCGCAGCCTTGGCAGTATTTATCTCTCTTCTCGAACCACATTGGCAAAAAGCAAGGAGTGGCTCCGTGCAAACCTTCCTCGTTCAGCATGGAACATCCTGCATGAGCTGAACATCAGGCTGAAAAACACGCCCTCTGATCCGGTTTCCAACTGAGCGGGGATTTCTCGGGTTTTGGACCATGAGGCGCAGTCAAAAACAAACGGCACCATGCAAAAGAAGCGAAACGTGAAGATACTTCAAATCGGCAACTATCCACCGCCTGTATGCGGATGGGCCATGCAAACGAAGTTTCTCGTAGAGGAAATCCGGCGCCGCGGAATTGTCTGCGATGTCCTTAATCTCAATGAAAACCGCAAAAAGAAAAGTGATGAGTACGTCGATGTCCAGAACGGCTTGGACTATGTAGTCAAACTCGTTCGCTTTGCGCTTCGGGGCTATCGCTTTCAAGTGCATGTCAATGGGCAATCCCGAACAGGCTACTTGTTAGCTCTGGCCGCCGCCTTAATGGGCCGGCTTGCGGGGCGTCCGATCGCCTTAAGCTGGCGTGGGGGAGTGCACCAAAAATATTTTCCAACACCAAAAAGCCTCTGGCGACGGTTGCCATTCCAATTGCTCTTCCGGTTATCGAATCAGATTTCCTGCAATAATCTGCGAGTCAAAAAAGCGATTGAGAGTTACGGGGTTGACTCGGCTCGCGTAGCGGCAATTCCTGGTTTCTCTCCGCAATATTTGACTTTCGAACGAAAACCCTTAGCTCCTGACGTAGAAAGCTTTTTTCAAAACCGCCATCCCGTATTCTTTTGTTACGTTTCCTACCGGCCGGAGTACCAGTTGCCGATTCTGCGTCAAGCTATGCTGCGTTTCCGCCAGAGCAATCAACATGCGGGATTCGTATGGCTTGGCTTCCCATCGAAAGAGATGCCCGCCGTCAAAGACTACGCAAGCAGCTGGACGACTTCAGAGCGCGAAGGTCTGCTTCTTTTAGGAAACCTCCCTCATGATGAGTTTTTGACTTTGATGAGCAGGTGCTTTGCTTACATCCGCACACCTGCATGCGACGGTGTTTCCTCGTCCATCCTTGAGGCTCTTTCTCTGGGGATACCGGTTCTCGCAAGTGAAAATGGCGGAAGGCCAGCGAACGTCATTACATATCAGGAAGGCAACCCGCAGGATTTGTGCGAAAAGTTGCTCAGCTTGAATGAAAACTATCCGCAGGCCAAGCAGCAGGCCGAACTGCCAGACGCCAACGATAACATTTCCCGGATCGCTGATTGGTTATTAAACGAACCCATTCAAAACGCTAAGGAACTGAGGCAGGACTTCGCCAGTGCGGACTAATCATCTTTGGCTCAGACGCTGTAAACGTCTCACGGAGATGGGATGGGACGAGATTCGTGTGCGAACGCTCCAGGCCCTGGCAAAACGTTGCGATTTTACTTTGTATCGAATGGGTATCTCTGGCGTGAACGGCAACCACCGGGATGGTTTGGAATACCGCGGCCGCTTCTTTTTTCAGAAAGAAGAGTTGCGCGAGATCCTCGCATCGCTTTGGAAGCTATTTCCCGAAACTGCTGAACAGATTGTAGAGCGAGCTGAGCAAATTTGCCGGCATCGCTTTGACTTGCTCGGATATCCAGGAGTGAACTACGGCCCTGAAATCGATTGGCACTTGGATGGTGTAAACAAT
>QHYL01000592.1:2165-5453 GCA_003224105.1 Acidobacteriota bacterium
CGGCGATTCGAAAGTGATTTGGGAGCTCAACCGGCACCAACACCTCGTGACTCTCGCAAAAGCTTATCGCTTGACCGAAGAAGAAATCTACGGAAGAGAGCTGTTCCAACAGTGGTATCACTGGCGCGAGAAGAATCCGTATGCAATGGGAATCAACTGGGTCAGCAGCCTGGAAGTAGCCTTTAGGAGTTTATCCTGGCTGTGGGTCTGGCACTTGCTCGATGGTTGCTCGGTGGTCCCAAAGCAATTCCCTGCCGACCTCTCTCATGCCCTGGCTCTGAATGCGCGGCATATTAATAGATTCCTTTCGACTTACTTCTCTCCGAATACGCATCTGCTTGGCGAGGGAGTCGGTCTCTTCTTCATCGGCCTCTTGTGCCCTGGGCTTCCCGCAGCGAGACCCTGGCGAGATTGCGGTTGGAATATCATTTTGAAAGAAGCACAGAGCCAAGTTCGGCCGGATGGCATGCACTTCGAGCAGTCTATGTATTACCACACTTATGCTCTGGACTTTTTCCTGCATTCGCGAATTCTTGCAGAATTAAACCAAACTCCAATCCCTCAAAGCTTTGACCAAACCATTGAAAAGATGCTTGAGACAACGGCTAAGTTTGCAGGCGCCGGGCTCGCCCCTCAGTTTGGGGATGACGATGGCGGCCGCGTCTTTGACCCAAGCCGCGACCAGCAAGAGCATATGCTTGACCCTTTAGTCGTAGGTTCTGTGTTGTACGATCGGCCCGACTTCAAAACAGAAACCAACCATGGAACCGAGGAACTGCTCTGGCTACTTGGCTCGGAAGGCTTGCGGCAGTTCAAGGAACTACCTTCGCGGAAGCCAGAAAACAATTCCTTTGCAATGGAAGCTGGGGGTATTTATGTGATGCGAAGCTCTGACCCCACCTCATATCAGCTCGTGGTAGACGCCGGACCACAAGGGGCGGGGCACAGCGGCCATGGTCACGCTGACGCGCTAAGCGTGCAATTATCTGCAAATGGGAAGCCGCTACTGATTGACCCAGGAACATTCACATATGCGGATCCGTTGGGGGAACGGGACTGCTTCCGTGGAACGTCAGCCCACAACACCATTCAGGTGGACGACTCGAGTCAAGCCGACCCTGGAGAACCTTTCGAATGGAAAGGAAGAGCAAATGGCACAGTGGATTCCTGGATAACCGGCAAGACGTTTGATTTTTTTGTTGGCACGCACACCGGCTACTCGCAACTGCCTTCTCCCGTTCGGCATCGCCGGTTCATCTTTCACCTGAAATCGCGCTTCTGGGTCATACGCGACGTCCTCGAAGGGGTGGGATTGCACAAGTTGGCAGCTTCCTGGCATTTTGCGCCGGGTTCTCTGCATGCCATTCCCGAGGGGGCCATGTTTGTTGGAGATGACGTCACTCCCCTCGCTTTGTTGTTCACGGCCAATAGCAGTTGCAGAAAGGAGATTACCCAAGACTGGTACTCGCCGGTGTACGGAAAAAAAGAACCATCTCCCACGTTCCGCGTGACAACTTATGCTTCGCTGCCCGCTGAATTAATGACCATGCTGATTCCGCATTCAGAGGTTACCGCTCACCTGGGTTTACTCCGCCCCGTGGAGTCCGGACACAGCGGCGCCGCAGTGAAGGCGTTTCGCTATTCCACGGCGATTGCGCAAGACCACCTGTTCTTTGCGGAAAAGCCAGGAAATTGGCAGGTTGGCCCGTACGCGAGTAACGCCAAGTTCCTATACTGTTCGACCGAAGCTAACAAGACAGTGGTGCAGTTCGTTATCTGCGGAGGCAGCTACTTCGCTTTCAGCGGCCGCCGTTTATTTGATGCAAGTTTGCCCGTGAAGCACAGCGAATGGAGCAGAGACGCAGACGAACGTTCAACTTCGCAAACATTGGACCTTTCAGCAAGGCAACCATCAAATTCACAGGCCAGCCAGCATTTCGAACGACCCAGCGGTATGAGGCAATATCTGGAACAGATTTGAGCGTGCCCCTTTATCTTCGGTGGAAATGAACACTTCTCGACATCAAAAAAACTAAGGCTTTCGTCTAAAAAACCACTATGTGCGGAATTTGCGGCATCCTCGACTTGCGTACGGACAGATTTCCAGGTGAAGAACTGGAATCAATGTCTAGAGTCCTGCGTCACCGCGGACCAGATGATCGCGGGAGCTTTCACTCCAGCCAAGTGACCCTCGGCTTCCGCCGGTTGAGTATCGTGGATCTGTCCCGCGGGCATCAGCCGATGTGCAATGAGGACCGGAACGTTTGGATCGTTTTTAACGGCGAGATCTATAACCACGCTGAACTTCGCCCCGGTTTGGAAAAGCGTGGTCACCGGTTCGCTTCCAATAGCGATACGGAGACGATTGTCCATCTTTACGAAGAATACGGTGACGATTGCGTCTCTCACCTTCGCGGCATGTTTGCATTTGCCATTTGGGACGCGCGACGCAACAGGCTCTTCTGTGCAAGAGACCGATTGGGAATCAAGCCGTTCTACTATGCGATTATTGGCGACCGATTCGCTTTTGCTTCTGAAATCAAAGCTCTCTTTGAACTACGAGACTTCAAAGCCCGACTCAATCGGCGTGCACTTCCTGAATTTTTCACGTTTGGCTATCTCTCCGCGCAGGAGACTCTCTATCGCAATGTATACAAACTTCTGCCTGGAAATCGCCTTTGCATTGATCTAACGGCAGAGAATCCCCAGCCACGAGTCACTCAGTACTGGGACTTGAATAATGTGCCGCCGGAACGTTCTCTCTGTGAGGCTCAATGCATCTCACAGCTTCGGGAGCTTTTCACGGAAACCGTTCGCTCTCACCTGATGAGCGATGTTCCGCTGGGAGTTTTTTTGAGTGGGGGGCTCGACTCGAGCGCCATAGCCGCCGTAATGGCTTCGCTGAAGAAAGAACGCGTTCAAACTTTCTCGGTGGGTTATGCCGAAAACCAGTACAGCGAGTTGCCTTACGCCCGAGCGGTCGCAAACCACATCGGAGCGGAATACAACGAAGTGCTCATGGGCCCCGAAGACTTTTTCACAAGCCTGCCTCGGCTGATTTGGCACGAGGATGAACCTCTTGTGTGGCCATCCAGCGTTGCCTTGTTTTTTGTGTCGCGGCTCGCCAGCGAAAAGGTAAAGGTTGTCCTCACTGGCGAGGGCGGCGATGAGCTCTTCGCGGGTTACTTGAAGTATCGAATAGCGCTGTGGAACCTGCGCGGCGGTCCGTTATATCGGGCGTTTGTACCACGATTTGTCCGGCAGGCGGTGCGCAAAGCATTGTCTTCG
>QHYL01000558.1 GCA_003224105.1 Acidobacteriota bacterium
ATGCGAGTGTTCAGGAGGGGTGTAATGTGAAGGCAAGTCAGGTTGGGGCTGGTTTTAGTTTTCTGTTTGGCGTTCTTGCTGTGCACCAACACTGCCTCGGGGCAGGCGGTGTATGGCAGCATCATCGGCACGGTGACCGACCCGCAGGGCAATGCGGTGGCTGGAGCCAAGGTCACTGTCACTTCAGTGACGAAGAGCTTCACCTATGACACGACTACCAATGAAAGCGGAAACTATTCTGTCACACACTTGATCCCCGACACTTACAAGATCAAGGTTGAAGCCAGCGGCTTCAAGGTCTTGGAAATACCGAGCGTAGGCGTTTCAGCTGACAACGCGGCCCACGTTGATGCTCAGTTGCAGGTTGGCGCGGTGACTCAATCCATTGAAGTCACTGGTGAAGTGCCGCAGTTGAAGACCGATCGCGCTGATGTTGACATGGAATTCAGCCAAACATACGTAGAAGAGTTGCCTGTGCTGAATCGCAACTTCACCAATTTCGAGCTTCTCTCCCCAGGGACACAAAAGCTGGTTGGCTGGAGCCACGCCGCGACGGAAAATCCGCAGGGCGGCGGGCAAATCTTCGTCAATGGCCAACACTTCTCGGGAACTAACTTTGAATTGGATGGGACGGACAACCAGGATCCGATCCTTGGCATTATCGTCGTCAACCCGAACCTAGACGCCATTGCGGAAGCGAAGGTTGCTTTGCAGGACTACGACGCGGAGTCCGGGAAGGCGACGGCGGGAACGGTGAAGGTGTCCATCAAGTCCGGGTCCAATGAATTTCATGGAAGCGGTTTCTACTATTACCGCAATAGCGACCAGCAAGCGCGCGACCCATTCACGAACAAGCCCGGAGTTTCTCTCGCGCCAGCGACGTGGAAGCAATTTGGCGGATCTGTCGGCGGCCCCATCATCAAGAACAAGCTGTTCTTCTTCGGCGATTATCAGGGCACGAAGCAGCAGCAAGGCATAACCAATCAATACACGATTCCGACTGCTTTGGTGGAGAGCACCTGTGGTTTCGGAAAACCGGGGAACTGCGACCTTAGCGAGTATTTGACTGCTTTCGGTGCTGTAAACGGTCAAATTTACGACCCGGCCACGGGCAATCAATCGACGGGAACCGGCCGGACAGCTTTCGCGGGCAATCTGATTCCGAACACAAGGATTTCGCCACAGGCCACGGCGATGCTCGCTTTGTTCCCGGCGCCAACGTCCAGCGGCGTGAGCAATAACTTAGTCACGACCGGTGCAGGCCCATTTGATCAGAAATCTTTTGACACGCGCATTGATTACAGCGCTCCTCGTAGCTACCAAGTCTTTGGGCGCTTCAGCATTGACTATTTCTCGCTCTCCGGCAAGGGTGGACTAGGGGCGTTAGGCGGAGCTGGCTTTGGCCCGGGCGGCTTGAATGGCAGCTCTAATGTGCATAATTACAGCTTGGCCACCGGCTTTACAAAACCCATCGGCCCGAAATGGCTGACGGACTTCCGCTTTGGATGGTTCAAGTACAATCCACAAACGGCTTATTCCGATGCCGCTGCGTCACCCATGGACGGATTTGGGGTTCCATGTCTCAACTCCAGTAAACTCAACTCCAGTTTGTGCCCAGGTATTACGGGCCCCCCCGTCACCGGAGGATTGGCTGGCATCGATTTTAGCGGCACCGGCGGATTTAGCGCCTTCGGCGACGGCTTGAACATCGGACGCTGTAACTGCCCGTTGACGGAAAGCGAGCAGCAAGTTCAATTCGTCAATAACTGGACAAGATCGCAGGGCAACCACACGATCAAGTTCGGAGCAGACATCCGCTATGCGTTGAACCTGCGAGTTCCAAGCGACGCTAGCCGTACCGGTCTGTTGCATATCAATGCGGGCGACACGGCCGATGGCGGCGTCGGTGGAAATAGTTTTGCAACATTCCTGATGGGCGACGTGACTTCTTTTGAGCGGTTTGTCAGCACGAGCTTGAACGCCGCTGAGCGCCAGAAGCGCTGGTTTTTCTACGGCCAGGACTCGTGGCGTGTATCTCCAAAATTTACGATGACCTACGGATTGCGCTGGGAAATCTACTTCCCGGAGAGCGTCAACGGGAAGGCCCAAGGCGGCTTCGCGAACGTTGACACGGGGATTATCCGCGTGGCCGGCGTTGGCTCAAACGACTTGCACGGGAATGTGGAGAACACCTACAAAGCGTTCGCACCCCGTCTCAGCTTTGCATATCAATTTGATCCGAAAACTGTTTTGCGCATCGGGTATGGGCGCGGTTTTGACATCGGCGTGTTTGGTTCCAACTTCGGCCACGTCGTGACTCAGAATCTGCCGGTCCTTGCTAACCAAACCCTCACCGATGCGAACTGCACGCAGGGCCCGGGTTGCGGATCCGGGGCAACGAATGACCGCAGCGCCGTATTTACCCTGGCCCAAGGCCCAAAGGGTTTTGTGCCCGTTACGGTTCCCTCGGATGGCATTCTTCCACTCAGGGGACCTGCGGGCGACGTCAGCCCAAGAATCCGGCCGACAATTCAACGGCTCCCCACGATCGACCAGTGGAATGCCACGGTTCAGCGTCAGGTCACTCCGACTTTGAACTTGACTGTTGCTTATGTCGGGAACAAAGGCACTCATGTCTTTGCTGGCAACGGGCCCTCCTACAATACAAACGAGGCGGCGATCGGCCCGGGTACCTTCGCATACAGCTGTAGTCCCAATCCAGCGCCCGCAACGACGTTTGATTGCAAACAAGTCTTCAAGCCATTCGTTTCGCAAGCCTTCCGGCGCCGGCTTTTCCTGAACGGTGTTCCGGCGTTTACGTATCCGGGCTCTACCTTCACCGACGCACAAGGTGTTGTTCATCCGACACCGGCTTGCTGCTCGGATAGCCCGGGGGACTACTTTGGCAACGATGCAGACAACAAATACAACGCTTTGCAGGTGAAGGTAGAGAAGCGCGTCAGCCGCGGTCTGCAATTCTTGGCGCACTATACCTACTCCAAAGCCTATTTCTATGATGCCGGCTATTTCTCCGTTAATAAGACGTATGCTTGGGGTCCGGACGACTTCAACCGCAATCACGCATTCGTGATCAACACGGTGTACGAATTGCCGATCGGCAAAGGCAAGAAGTTTATGAGTGACGCAGGCCGCGTCTCTGACTTGCTTATTGGTGGCTGGCAACTTACGAACACCCTGAACTACAGCGGCGGTCTACCCTGGACGCCAAGC
>QHYL01000559.1 GCA_003224105.1 Acidobacteriota bacterium
CAAAATCGCCGCGCACGCCGCCGACGTGGCCCGCCACCGTCCCGGCGCGCGCGATCGCGACGACGCGCTCTCTTATGCGCGCTTTTTATTCGATTGGAACAAGCAATTCGAGTTGTCCCTCGACCCCGAAACCGCCCGCGCTATGCACGACGAAAATCTGCCCGACGATTTCTACAAGGAAGCCAAGTTCTGCTCCATGTGCGGACCGAAGTTCTGCTCCATGAACATTACGCAAATGGCGGAAGCAGAATCCGGCCAGGACCAGGCCGAACGCAAACAGAAATTCGCCGAACTACTGGTGAAGGTGCAGGGAGCCTGACGAAGACCGAGTATTTGCTATGGGTAATGTTTGAAGTCAAAGTGAAATTAGCAAATCTGGCTACTCCCAGCCGGACCGAGGAAGCGTCCTTGTTGGTCGATACTGGCGCGACTCTGTCTTGGATTCCTCGACAAGTTCTGGAGAGCTTGGGTGCCACGGTTCTTTCTCGATTGCCTTTTGAACTGGCCGACGGACGAAGGCTCGAACGCGACATCACCACAGTGCTGTTTACGATTGATGGCAGGAAGGCTCCGGTACCGGTTGCCTTCGGGGAGGCTGGCGAAGCGGCAGTCTTGGGAGCAACAGCGCTTGAGAGCTTGGGGCTTATGGTTGACCCTGCCGCCCAAAAGCTCCTCCCTCGGAACCTGCGTATGCTCCGGGCGACTTTCCTGTTCAGAGAAGATGGACAAAAGTCCTAAGGAGACATGCGGAACAAACTCGCATTTCGCTGCGTATCCAGATCTTGAGGAGCGGTGTGCCTGAAGTCGAAGTGCGGCGGAGGAGGTGAGAGCATGGAGTTTCTGATTTTTATGGTGCTTCTCTATTTTTTGCCCACCATTCTGGCGATCGTTCGTCATCCGACTCACGATCCGTTTGGAATTTTTCTGGTGAACTTCTTTCTTGGCTGGACGGTCATCGGCTGGTGGGTCGCATTCATCTGGGCCCTGGCTGCAAACGGAACTTCCCGGGAGTTCCGGCGCGTCCCTGTAAGTTCAGGCCGGTTCTGTTCTCAATGCGGCGCTCTGTCGCCTTATGGCGCACATTTCTGCTCCGCCTGCGGCAGGGTGGTGTAATTGGCGGACTCTGTCGAAGGGCGTGTGGCGAAGCCGCATTCCGGCGAAACCCTGCGTGAGGAATTCAACCGCTGGGCGGAAGCTGGCCGCGGCGAGGGTATGGAGCAGGATCACCTGCCTATCACCCTGCCGGTCCTGGAAAAAATGCAACTCGCTACCGCCGACAACGTCCTCGACGTCGGTTGCGGAGCCGGCTGGCTTTCCCGGCGGCTGGCAAAATTCGTTCCCCAGGGCCGCGTCGTGGGCATGGACGTTTCCGACGAAATGATTCGCCACGCGCGCCGCGCCAGCGCGGATTTCGACAATTTGATGTTCGTCACTGGTGAAGTCGAGGAGATTCCTTGGGAACCGAATTTCTTTTCGGACGCGATTTCCGTCGAATCCTCATATTACTGTCCCGATCCCGCCGCCGGCATCCGCGAACTGTTTCGCGTGCTCAATCCCGGCGGCTCGGCTTGGATTCTCATCAACTACTATCGCGACAATCCACACTGCCATCAGTGGGGCGATTTGCTCGCGGTAAAAACGCATTTGCTCTCCGCGGAAGAGTGGAGCGAATTTTTCCGCGCCGCGGGTTTCGGAAACGTGCAGCACGAACGCATTGCCGATCCTTCGCCAACCCCGGAAGTTTACACGGGCCGTTGGTTCCGCGATGCCGCGCAACTGCGCGCGTTCAAGGCGGAAGGCGCGTTGCTCGTTCATGGCAAGAAGGATTGAAATATTGTTGCTGCTCAGTTCGATTCCAACGGGCACGCTGCCAAAATGCATGGCGGATGTTCTTGCGGCGTGATATGAACCCTTCCCATCAGGAATCCTTTCATGTCCTTCGTTAGTAGCGGCGTGGCGGTGGTGACCGGAGCGAGTTCGGGCATTGGCCGCGCGCTCGCGCAACGGCTGGCGGCCGCAGGTTCCGCGCTGGCCCTTGCGGACCTTGACGAAGCCGGATTGCAGCAGACCGCGCAATCTCTTGCGAAGAGCAGCGCGCTCATCACCACGCACGTTGTGGACGTCGCCAAAGAAGAGAGCGTGAAGTCCTTTGCCGCCGTCGTGAATTCACGGCACGGAGGCGTTACGCTCCTCATCAACAACGCCGGGGTCGCCCTGCACGGAAATTTTGAAGAGATTTCACTCGACGATTTTCGCTGGCTGATGGACATCAATTTCTGGGGCGCAGTTTACGGAGCGAAATATTTTCTACCGCTGCTGAAGCGCGAGTCCCGGGCGCACATCGTGAATTTGTCGAGCGTTTTTGGACTGATCGCGCCCGCGGGGCAAACGGCGTACTCGGCCAGCAAATTCGCCGTGCGTGGATTCACCGAATCACTGCGCCATGAACTGGAAGGCAGCAACGTCGGAGTCAGCTGCGTGCATCCCGGCGGAATTCGCACGCCGATCGCGCAGCGTGCGCGATTAGGCGGGTCCACGTCAGCCTCAAGACGCGAAGAAAGTATTTCGCGATTTGAAAAGCTGGCGCGCACGCCCCCTGAAACCGCCGCGGCGGTCATTCTGCGCGGTGTGGAGCGCCGCGAGCCGCGCATCCTGATTGGAATCGATGCTTACCAGATTGACGTTCTCCAGCGCCTGCGGCCCGCCACCTATTGGAAATCGCTGGCGCGCAAGCTCAAGGACCCGGGCGTGAAGAGCAAATCAAGCTCCGTCAAACAACCAACCAGCTAAACGCAAACGTAGCCGCGTCGGAAGCGTTGAAGCGCCGGTTCGTGCTCGATTCCGGAGACACCTTAGTTAGACACGAGATCCAAACGTTGCAACCGTCCTTATTCCTATGGACATTCCAAAGGAGAGATGATAGCCTCCTGTGGACAATCCAAAGGAGCGAGGATGTGGTCGATACCGGGAAGGAAAGTCAGGCGCCATGGACACAAAGAGATCGGACGTGCTGCAGGGGACGCTGGACTTGATGATCTTGAAGACGCTGCAATGTTTGGATCTCGTGTCTAAGGTGTCTCCGG
>QHYL01000560.1 GCA_003224105.1 Acidobacteriota bacterium
GTCACGTCATGCACAAGAATGTCCCTGGCGTCGAACTTTCCACTGGCTCGCTCGGCCACGGACTTCCTGTCGCCACCGGCATGGCGATCGCCGCAAAACGCGATGGCCGTCCCAGCCGCGTCTTCTGCCTCATCAGCGATGGCGAATGTGACGAAGGCTCCGTCTGGGAAGCAGCACTCTTTGCACCTCACCACAAGCTCGACAATCTGGTCGTCCTTGTGGACTACAACAAAATTCAGAGTCTTGGCGCGGTTAAGGAAGTAATCGACTTGGATCCTCTGGCCGACAAATGGCGCGCCTTTGGCTGGGCCGTCCGCGAACTTGATGGCCACGATGTCCACGCCGTGGAACAAGCGGTCACCCAAGTGCCCTTCGACACTGGCCGTCCAAGCTGCATCGTCGCACATACCGTCAAGGGCAAAGGTGTCAGCTACATGGAGAACAAGCTGCTCTGGCACTACCGCGCGCCGATGGGCGATGACATGACCAAGGCTCTGGCCGAATTGGACACCTGCAAATGAGAACCGCATTTATCAAAGAACTGTTTGAGTTGGCCAAGCAGGACGAGCGTATTGTTCTGGTTGTTGGCGATTTGGGATTTGGTGTCGTTACTCCCTTCATGGAACAGCTCCCAAAGCAATTCATCAACGCCGGAGTGGCAGAACAGAACATGACCGGCCTGGCCGCGGGCATGGCCCTCAGCGGGAAAATTGCTCTCACCTATTCCATTGCCAATTTCCCAACGCTGCGTTGCCTCGAGCACGTGCGCAACGATGTCTGCTACCACAACGCCAACGTCAAGATCGTTTCCGTGGGTGGGGGCTTCACTTACGGTGCCATGGGTGCAACGCATCATGCGGTCGAAGACATCGCGGTAATGCGCTCTTTGCCGAACCTGGTGGTTGTTGCTCCCGGCGATCCTGTGGAAGCTCGCGCAGCCACGCGCGCGGTCATTGGCCACCACGGCCCTTGCTATCTCCGGTTGGGCAAAGCTGGCGAGCCGGTTGTCCATCAAGCGCCCATCGAATTTGAACTTGGCAAAGCCATTCGAATGCGGGAAGGGAAGGACGTCACTCTGATTTCCACCGGCGGCATTCTTCTCAACACGGTTCGCGCCGCGGATTGGCTGGCGAAAGAAGGTATCCAAACGCGGCTGCTTAGCATGCACACCGTGAAACCTCTTGATGTGGAAGCCGTTCTGGCGGCCGCGCGACAGACGGAAGCAATTTTCACGGTCGAGGAACACAGCATTCTCGGCGGCCTCGGCAGCGCTGTCGCAGAAGTCTTGGCCGAAACCGACGGAGTCAAAGTCCCCTTCAAGAGGATTGGCCTCCCCTCAGCTTTTTCCCCTCACATCGGCACTCAGGAATACATGCAGGAACGGCACGGACTGACGGGCGAAGCCATCGCCAGAACCGTGACAGCAACTTTGCGCACGATGACTGGCACTCTGATTCGAAACGGACGGTAAACGAACGTCGTGATAAAAACCACGGATCAAACCAACGAAATTTCATCGGGAGAAGGAATGAGTTCGAAGAAGCATTCCGGTTGCCGGTTCTGCGGAACTGCGCTTGAGCATACGTTTGTGGATCTCGGGGCTTCTCCCTTGGCGCAAAGCTTCTTAAGCCAGGGCCAACTCAATCACATGGAGCCTTTCTATCCGCTCCACGTGTATGTTTGTGGGAAATGTTTCTTGGTCCAGCTTCAGGAGTTCGTGGCTCCCGAGAATATTTTCAGTGATTACCTCTACTTCGCTTCGTATTCCGATAGTTGGCTTGCGCATGCAAAGGCCTATACCGAGCTGATGGTGCAGCGTTTTGCGATTAACGAGAAGAGTCTTGTCGTGGAAATCGCCAGCAATGACGGCTATTTATTGCAGTATTTCGTCCGGAAGAAGGTTCCCGTCCTCGGTGTGGAGCCTGCCGCCAACGTCGCCGCCGTTGCCGTTCAGAAGGGCATCCCCTCGCTGGTGAAATTTTTCAATAGCGAAACCGCGCGCGAACTGGTCGCCAAAGGCCAGCAAGCCGACCTGCTTCTTGGCAATAACGTGCTGGCCCACGTTCCGGACATCAACAATTTCGTAGCCGGCATGAAAATTTTATTGAAGCCAACGGGCGTTATCACCATGGAATTTCCTCATCTCATGCGTTTGATGGAGGAAAACCAGTTCGACACCATTTACCACGAACATTTTTCCTACATTTCTTTCCTTGTCGTGGAGAAGATTTTTGCGGCGCACGGTCTGACGCTGTTCGACGTTCAAGAACTTCCAACTCACGGCGGCTCGCTTCGCATTTTCGCGCGCCATGCCGAAGATTCTTCCAAACCAGTCGGCCCGCGGGTCACCGAACTCCGCTCCCGCGAACAATCGGCGGGCTTCGATCAACTCGAAACGTATTCCCGTTTTGCCGAGCAGGTCAAGGAAACCAAGCGCAAGCTCTTGGAATTTCTGATTCACGCGAAGCAAAACGGCAAGAAAATCGCCGCCTACGGCGCCGCCGCCAAAGGCAATACGCTTCTCAACTACTGTGGCATTCGAACGGACTTTGTCG
>QHYL01000561.1 GCA_003224105.1 Acidobacteriota bacterium
TCACCGCCGCGACGGCGATGAACACCCCATATTCAACAGGCACGAGCCAGCGCCCCGCTACGACGTTGACCGCATAGTCGAGCACTCCCGCCAAGCCCAAGGCCACAGCCATGACCAGGCTGTCGCGCACCCCGATCGAGCGCAAAACCGTAAGCACGCGCGTCAATGCATTGAGCTTCTCCGATGGCGACGGAGCCCCCATCAGGCTCGCTGCTCCGTATCGGCCTGATTCGGAGGGTTGCACGGGCGATCTTGATGACAGAACGGTTGACAAGCTTATCCTTTATTAGCCTGCTCGTAGGTCATCACCGGCCGGTAGACACAGGAGCAACGGCGTCCCTGCGAACATTCGGGCAAAGGCAGACGCGGCGCTTCATCAGGATGGTAGATCTGATTCTCGGGAAGTTGCCGCGCGGCATCACAGCAGTTTTCCGCCTTCTGAATCCTCACCCCGACGATCGATCCTTTGCCTCTCATCCCCAGGCGATAAGCGGCCAGAGTTTTCTCGGCGTAATTCGCTTCTTTCTCCATCCCGCCGTGGAACATATTCAACCAATCGAACGCCATAGGTTTCATCCTCGAAATCGCCGCCCCGCAGATTCTTGCCTGCCCTAAATACCTAGAAGCTGTTGCATAACCCGGTTTCCGGCCAATAGAATCAATGACTTAGCTGGGTTATGCAATAGCTTCTAGGCTGCCCGGGGCAAGCGATACAGCCGCCAAACCTGCGACAAATAGGCAAGCACAATTTTATTGGAAAGCTTGGATTCTCCTATGGCCCGGGGACCAAATGTGTAGGGGACTTCGCCGAGCCGTCGAGGCCTCATATGGGCGGCGATCTCCAACAGAATTTTAAAACCACGGACATTCAGGCCATCGCGAATCTTCAGGAAATCGTCCCTGCGCATCATAAAGTAACCGGACATTGGATCGCGCAGCTTCACTCCAAGGAGAACCTGCGCCAGCTTGGTGCAAGCCCAGGAGCCGAATCTTCGAATCAATCCCCAGTTGGCCGTGCCGCCGCCCGGCATGTACCTCGTCGCCACGACGAGATCGGAACCGTTCTCCAATTCCTTGAGCATTTTCGGGAGAATCGTGGGGTCGTGTTGTAGATCGGCATCGATGCACGCCACGGCTTCGCCCGTTGCGGAACTGAAGCCATCCACAACGCTGGGGCCAAGACCTCGGTTGCAAGTCCGGCGCAGAGCGCGCACGCGTGGATTGCGGCGGCCAATTTCCTCCACGCGAGCCCAAGTCTGATCGGGAGAGTCGTCGTCGCTGATTAGGATTTCGTAGTCCGTCCCGTGGAGAATCCTTTCGAGCTCACCGATGAGCCGGCCGACATTCTCCCCTTCGTTATACGTGGGCGAAATTATGCTTAGTTTCATGAGATATGAAGATATTCCAAACGTGAACTGAGGTCAGGAGTTAGCTAGTTCCAGTTGCGACGTTGGGCGCTTCAGCACGCGCGGCAGATGCAAATTGCGGGCGCGTTCCGGGGCGTAACACCTTTGCGCCCACGCGCGCGAGCGTCGGTATGTCGTGCAGGATGTTGGTGTAAGTGGCGTTGGCTAGAGGGCAGTGGCATTCATGGGCCGCGATGCTCCGGCGCGCTTCTTTGATCTTCTCGCCGAACCAAATTTCCTTGAAGTCGTAGTGATGGTCGCGCAGGTTGCCGAGATTGTCTGCTCGCACGCAGCAGGGCCAGACGGTACCGTCCGCGTAAATGTGGGCGCTCACCCAACCCGCATAGCATTCAATAACTTGGTCTTTCTCGTCGAGAATGCGCTTGACCAACTTGTAGTATTCCACGCGAATCGCTTCGGTGACCTTCGCCATGCCGGTGAACTGCTTGCTTTGTACGTAAGCAATCAACCGGTCGATCGCTTTTGTGTAAGCCTCCCGGTCCGGCGTGATCGGCAGCCCCACGGTGTCCAATTCCACGCGAGGCTCGGCGATTTCCGTGATGAACTGATCCGCGCCGGACTTGTCGGCATAGGCGATCAATTCGTCCAGGTGTCCCACGCTAAATACCGAGATTACCGAGTGAATGCCGACGGTCAGGTTCTTCAGGGACTTGCGCAGCTCCAGGAGCTGCTTCAGCCGCTCTTCAAACTTTGCGAAATTCCCCGGAATGCCGCGAATATAGTCGTGCTTCGCTCCGATTCCGTCCAACGAGAGATTTATGATTAACTGGCTATTGGGGCACGACTTCGCGATCTGTTCCACGCGGTCGGGGATGTTCGGAAGGATAGCGTTCGTGGGAATATTGATGACGCCGGGAGCGCAGTGTTTATAGGCAAGCTGCGCCAGTTCCACAACATGCGGATACATTAAAGGCTCGCCGCCGCTGATGGTGAACCAGTACGGCGCTCGGCCCAGCGACTCAAGAACCTTGTCCCATTCGTCGATGGTCAGCTCGTTCTCACGCTTCATCCAAATGTTGCACGTCAGGCAACGGGAGTTGCACTTCGGAGAAGGAGAGAGCGTGAGATTCAACGGCAGGATTTGCGGCCAGCCGAACTTGCGGTAAAGCTTGAATAAGGGAATCCGTGCAAGGATTCCCGCCCCGGAATTCATATTTTGGGAATCCCCTTGGTGTTGGTGGCCATTTTGAGTTGCTTGGTTGTCGTCGCCATTTCCCAAACGGCGTGATCGCGGCGCTTCTTATAATCGCGCAGCCCGAGCAAACGGCCATACACTTCCAGTCCAACGATAGACCAGGTCCAGGCGAATTGCTTGGGCCGCCAGTCAAGATTTTGGAGCAACGTCATCAGGATTTTCCTGCCGCTCATCGTGCTTACGTTGTAGCCCAGGGTGTCGCGCACCGCCAAATGGCCGGCGTAAATGCGGCGGCGTTGCCGCAGGAAGTCGGCCAACGTTTCCGGGCCTTTGTTGTACACGATCGCCGTCGGCACATACTGGGCCTGATACCCCTGGCCACGGATGACCGGCTCCATGCTGGCCTCGTCTACCGCCGTGTGATAAGGAATGCGCTCAAAGATTTTGCGGATGGCGATCATCTCGCCCGCTTTGAAGCTCTTTATGTTGATCGCGTGATGCAAATCCCACAGCATATGTGCTGCGTAACCCATAAACTGGCTGGCATCATTCACGGGCACGGGCCTCGAACTGGTCATCCCGACTTCCGGGTCAGCAAACGGAGCAACCAGGCGTTCGATGGCTTCCGGTTCGGGCAGCAGGTCAGCGCTGCAAAGGACCAGAATCTTTTCCTGCGCTTTGGGCAG
>QHYL01000562.1 GCA_003224105.1 Acidobacteriota bacterium
GAAGTGGCGGAGCGGATTCAGGGATTCTTGAAGATGGAGACGCCGCAGGGGCTGTTCGACAAAATCAAAATGCTGCCGAAGCTGGCGGAGCTGGGATCGTTCTTTCCGAAGAGCGTCAACAAAGGCGACTGCCAGGAAGTGGTGCGGCAGGGGAAAGATGTGAACCTGCTGGATTTTCCGATTTTGAAATGCTGGCCGCAGGATGGCGGGCGGTTCATCACGTTTCCCTTGGTGTTTACGAAGAATCCGGAGACGGGGAAACGCAACGTGGGGATGTACCGGATGCACGTGTATGACGAGCGGACCACGGGAATGCACTGGCAGACGCAGAAGCATGGGGCGGAGCATTTCCGGCGCGCGCGGGAAAAGAATCCGGAGGGGCGGATTCCCGTGAGCGTGGCGATTGGGACGGATCCAGCAACATCGCTGGCTGGGATGCTGCCGATTCCGCCGGATTTGGATGAAATGATGTTCGCGGGATTTTTGCGGCGCGAGCCGGTGGAACTGGTGAAATGCCAGACGAATGAATTGGAAGTGCCCGCGAACGCGGAGATTGTGCTGGAAGGGTATGTGAATTTGAATGAGATGCGAACGGAGGGGCCGTTTGGCGATCACACGGGATTTTATTCGCTGGAAGGGGATTACCCGGTGTTTCATGTCGAGTGCATTACACAGAGAAAAGATCCGGTTTATTTGACCACGGTGGTCGGACCGCCGCCGCAGGAAGATTTCTACATGGGCTACGCGGTGGAGAGGATTTTCTTGCCGGTGATGAGAATGCAGTATCCGGAAATTGTGGACGTTTCGATGCCCGCAGAGGGGATTTTTCATAACTTGATGATTGTGGCCATTCGAAAGTCGTATCCGGGACATGCGCGGAAAATCATGAATGCGATTTGGTCGTTGGGGCAGGCGATGTTCACGAAAGTGCTCGTGGTGGTGGATCACGACGTGGACATTCACAATTACAGCGAAGTGGTGTGGAAGGCGCTTTGCGCGCTGGACCCGGAGCGGGACGTGCAGTTTTCGCTCGGGCCGATGGATACGCTGGATCACGCGGCGCGCCTGCAGGACTTTGGGTCGAAGATGGGGATCGACGCGACGCGCAAATGGGTGACCGAGGGGTTCACACGGCCGTGGCCGGACGAGATTCGGATGGACGAAGCGACGAAGAAACGTGTGGAAGGTCTGTGGAAAACTTTGGGCATTAACTGAGCGGTTATGCGCGTTGGACTGTTGCCTTTTTGGGCATTTTTAGCGTGCATTTGCGCGAAGACAAATCGAAGAAAAACGGCAAGTCGCTGGGTAAAAAGGAGATAGCGCGAGTAAAAAGGAAATAGCGGTTTTTGATTTTGGAGGCTGAGGACAAAGGATTAACGGTACGGGCGGACAGGTGACCGGAACGAAAAAGCACAAGTAATTGTGGATTCGTAGCAAGTGAACCTAGCCTTATAGTGGTACTATCCCGCAATACCCTACGAAAGACCTAGAACTACCCGTATTGATAGGGCAACAGACCTATAGATTCCCTTGACGCTCGGAGTGCACAATGTCATAAAGCTCACACGGGTTGTGCCCTCAATCCCGATCTGCAGCGCAATGGGGCGCACCTGGACGATTGTGACTTGCTGACGTGTGTTTGAATGCCGGGGTGGCGTTCCACTGTGATGGAATCGCGCGAAGTAATGAACGTGAGACAAGCGTCGCAATATCTGGGTATCAGCCCGGATACGCTGTACCGCTACATTACGGAAGGCGAAATACCCGCGTTTAAACTTGGCAACCGCTGGAAACTGCGGAAAACGATTCTGGACCGCTGGATGGAACGGAAGATGAGCCAGTCTGCCGGGAGACGCAGATGAGCGGGCGGGTTGCAAGAACAATTGTAGGAGAGGGGCCGCAATGGGGCTATTAGGCGGAAAAAAGAGCAAGCAGATCGTGGGCCTGGACATTGGCTCCAGCTCTATCAAAGCGGTGGAGCTGAAAGCAACGAAGGCGGGCTACGAACTGGTGAGTTTCGGGATGGAATCGCTGGCACCGGACACCGTG
This sequence comes from Acidobacteriota bacterium, assembly GCA_003224105.1. Classification (GTDB taxonomy): domain Bacteria; phylum Acidobacteriota; class Terriglobia; order Acidiferrales; family UBA7541; genus Acidiferrum. The sequence goes on from QHYL01000562.1 coordinate 2,050, forward strand.
GTTGACGGCGCAATCATGGACGCGCCGCAGGTGGCCAACGCCATTAGCAAGATATTCGATGCCGAGCGCATCAAGACCAAAAACGTGGCGACATCGGTTTCGGGGCACTCGGTCATTGTTAAGCGCGTGCCGCTGCCCTTGATGACGGAAGAAGAGTTGTACGACCGTATTCCTTCGGAAGCCAGCCAGCATATCCCCTTCGACATTGCCGACGTGAACCTGAGCTATCAACTGCTGGAGTCGATGGACTCGCAGATGGACGTGCTGCTGGTGGCAGTAAAGAAGGACAAGATTCTGAACCACACCAACGTGCTGGCGCAGGCGGGCAAGACGCCGATGATCGTAGACATTGACGCGTTCGCCCTGCAGAACTGCTTTGAAGTGAACTATGAGCCGGACAGCGCGCAGACCGTGGCGCTGCTGAACATTGGCGCGAGCGTGATGAACATCAACATCGTGCGGGGCGGGATTCCGCTGTTTACGCGCGACGTCAGCGTGGGCGGGAACCAGTACACGGATGCGCTGCAGAAGGAATTAGACCTGAGCTTCGAGGACGCGGAGCGGCTGAAAAAAGGCGACACGCTGCCGAGCGTTACCGATGAGCAGAAACAGCAGATTTTGCGCAGCGTCTCCGACATCCTGACGCTGGAAATTCAGAAGACGTTCGACTTTTTCCGGGCCACGGCGAGCGGCGAGAACATCCAGCGGATTGTCGTGGCGGGGGGAACCGCGCGCGTGCCCGGGCTGGTAGATTTGTTGCGCGAGGAATTTGCCATGCCTGTGGAGGAGCTGAATCCCTTCCGCAGAGTGCTCATCAATCCCGGCCGGCACAGCGATGACCAGATCCGCGACATGGCGCCGCGGCTGGTGATCGCTGTAGGTCTGGCGCTGAGGAGCTTCGACTAGCCATGATTCGCATAAACCTAAAGACAGCTGACAGAAGAAAACACCAAGATCAAGACGCTGCAAGCGCAGAAGACGGAACTCGAGCAGACCAAGCAGCAAGTCGAAGCCTTTGAAAAGCAGAAGACAGTTTTGCAGCAGCGCGTCAACACGATTGAACAGCTGCAACGCGACCGTACGGGCGCGCAAGAGTTGCTGGATATGGTGGCCAACACGGTGTCGCGCACGGAAAACCTGTGGCTGACACAGATGACGCGCAAAGGAAACTCGCTGGCGATGGATGGATCTTCCGCGTCGATCAATGCGGTGGCGAACTTCATTACGGCGCTGAAACGCTCCGGGTATTTTCAGAAGGTGGAAATCCTGGAATCGAAACAGGACGACAAAAATCTGGGCATTCAGACGTTTACGTTCCAGATTACGGCAGAAATCGCTCCACCACAGCCGGTGCAAGCGCGTCCGGCGAACGCGCCTACGCCTGCTGCGGCCGCCAAAACACCGGCGAAGAAGGGATAAGGGGACGCCATGGCCAATCCGCTGCGAGACATGTCGGTGTTCATGCAGGCCCTGGTAGCCGTTGCCGTCGCCGTGGTGCTGATGGTGGCGGGAGTCTACACGCCCGGTTCGCCCATTGCACGCGAGAGGGAAGAGTTGGCAGCAGCAGTGGATCACCGGACCAAGCTTACGCAGGAAGTGACGCAACTGCAGGTCTACAAACAGCGCTATGGAGAACTGAAGCAGCAGATGGATGCGCTGAACAAGCAATTGGACACGC
>QHYL01000572.1 GCA_003224105.1 Acidobacteriota bacterium
CTAGTACTCAGCCTTCACACGAACTTACACAAGAACCTGACGGTCCTACGCAAACACCTGACGGTGCGAAACCACAAGGCGGCGCAGCCGAGGCAACACCAGACCCTCCCGTTCAACTCAGGGAGAACACAAACGAGGATGCCGCAACACAAACAGGCATCGCGAAACCTTCGGTCCAGCAAATCGAAAGCGGAACCTCTACACTGGATTCCTCAAAAACCGCTGCGGGAAGCGCGAACTCCGGGCCCGAGCGCACATCGAAAGAAAAACCTCATAGCGGCAGAGCCTTAGCACACGTCCCGATTGCAGGTTCGCTTCCGCGCAGTTTGGATCAAGCGCAACGTCCAGCGCCCTCACAACGTGAGCAGCAAACAAAATCACCCCAAACCATTGCATCGGCCTCCGCTCACTCGTCGGAGAACAAACTTTTAGAAAACAAGCCGGCGGAGAGTAAACCTGCTGAAAACAAGCCCGTGCAAACCGCTCAAGCCTTCGCTGCGCAAAACAAAGACCTCAACGCGACACCGCATGCACTAAACTCCAATCCCCCTCAACCTGCCGCCGCGCCCCCTGTCGATATGGAGAAAGAAAAACCGTCTGTCTCTCCGAAGCAACCTGACCCTATACTCGCGCGAACGCCGGTCGTGACCATCAGCTTCGATCCTTACCCTTCGATCCGCATGCCAAAGACGGAAAAATCGAAGAAATCGCCCCAAGGGAAAAGTTTGCAGATGGGTCGCCTCCTCATGCGCGTTGACCCTGTTTATCCAGACGAAGCCAAGCAACAAGGCGTCGAAGGAACTGCGAGAGTGCACGCCATTTTCAACCGTGACGGCTCAGTGCAAAGCGTGATTTCTGTGAGTGGCCCGCCATTGCTCGTGACTGCCGTAATGAGTGCAGTACGGCAGTGGCGCTATTCACAGACGGTTCTCGGTGGGCAAGCGATGGAAACGGAAGAAGACGTTACCGTTCTATTTCGATTGGCAAATCCCATTACCAAAAACTAGATCAAGCGTTCTATGGCCCCGAAGGGCTCACGGGCGCCTTTCCTCCGTGCCCCAGGACCACCGCCGCCACCCCTGCGCCTCCACCGGCCAAACCGAGGAGAGTCCAACCTTTCTTTCCCTTCAGAGTTCCCGGCACTCCAGAGCCCAGGGACTTCCCGCCGGATTGCTTTTGAACCAGCATTTGTCCGCTAGGGGTAACGCCCACGGCTTGGCCAGCCTCCAGGAGCCGGCCAGCGGTCCCTTCCAGCGAGAGCGTGCTAATGTCTCCGTCCAGACACGTGACAAGGAATGTTCCATCGGCTTGGCGCTCAATCTTCGCGGAGGTGACTCTGGAGCGCACTGCGGGAACCACGACAACGCCTCCCACGCGAACCTTGATACCAGACGGACCGCTGAGGGAATCGATCACCGCCGTGCCCGTCTGTAGTTCGGCCACGAATTGAGGGTCGCCTGCAAGCGACACCTGCGTCTGGGACCCAATCTTCAGCGTGCCATTGCCAGTCATTGTGAACACGGCCGTGCTGTTTTCGCCGGTTCGTACGGTATCGCCTGGGAAAACCGTGGACTCTACTGGAACCGGCTTGTCGTTTACATAGACCTCCCCGGTAGCGCTGAGCGAACCAAGCGGGTACTTCCTTGAATTTTGCGCCTGGTCTTGCGTGGGTGCGGCGCCGCTAGCTGGAGCGGATAAAAAGGAACCTTGCAACCCCATGGTTAGGACAACGGCGAGAATCGTCCTTGCAACACAATTGGCTTTCTGACGCTGGCTTCTAGCAGCAAGGCACACGGAACGCAGTTTCAAACTCAAAAGCCTTATGAATATTTCTCGCCAGACGAACACTTTGCTGTCTCCTTGCGAGAAAGTGCGCAAGCTTCGGATACCCAATTCTGCCCGACGCGGCTGGAGAAAAGCTCTAGGGTGTTTTCCTGCATTTCAAATCCGGACTGCACCTTATCGACGGAATCGCGCTCCTTCCCTAAGCTGACCTCGGGACGTGAACATCGAAAGGTAGCGGGTACCCAACACGCGTGGGACCGTAGGGATCGGGCTGACGGTTCGGGGCAGTGGGGGGATTCGCGGTGTCGATTCCTTCATGGTAACAAGACCTCCTGACCTCTCAAATCGAAATGCGTGCCAGGAAACGGCGCCGGTATTGTCTCTTCCCTTGCCACGTTTCAAATCTAGAGTATTCGGCTTAGCTTCGGAGTTCGGGTTGTGCGACAACGAATGGCAGCAAACCCTTCTTCCCCAGATTGCGCTCCAATCATTCGGCCTTTGCTCCCATGTAATCGGAAACCGCTCGCTGCGGCAGGACGGCATTCCAGACTTGGGTAGGTTAGCTAAGAGGATTCTGGATTTGGCGATATCCTCCGCGGCTTTGCTGGTGCTTTGGCCACTGATGCTTCTGATTGCTATCGCCGTAAAGCTGGAATCGCGCGGCCCGGTCATTTACGCGTCCTTTCGCGTTGGGAAAAACGGCGTTCCCTTTGTTTGTTACAAATTCCGGACGATGGTCCCCGGAGCGAACCGTCTTCGAAGAAAGCTGAATCATCTGAACCAGCGGCGAGGCCCCTTCTTCAAGATTGCCAATGATCCCCGCGTCACGCCGCTAGGCCGATTTCTTCGCAAATACAGCCTGGACGAGTTGCCGCAATTTTGGAATGTCCTCAAGGGCGACATGAGCCTGGTCGGACCGCGCCCTCATCCGCTCGAAGACGTAGAGCAGTACAGCTCAGGACATGAACAGCGCCTGGAAGTAATTCCAGGCATGACCGGCCTGTGGCAGGTGACCGCGCGCGAAAATCCATCGTTCGAAACTTGCATGCTGCTGGACGTCCGCTACATCCGGAATTGGAGCCTCTTGCTCGATTGCAAGATCTTGCTGCGAACCATTCCAGCGGTGCTGGCGGGAGAAGGACAGTAAGTTCGTTCGTCCGAGGTGTGTTCTTGCATTTTGCTCTTCCAGTTCG
>QHYL01000573.1 GCA_003224105.1 Acidobacteriota bacterium
GGCTTTCCAGCCAACGCTCCGGCTGCGCGCGATAGAGGGCATGGCGTGCGTCGGTTGCCAACGGGTGGCGATACCGCGCCAGATCTTCGAGAAGTTGCTTCAGGTCCTTTTGTGAGGTTGTTTTCAGTTCCCGGCGGCATTCGCCGATTCCAAAGTAAATTCGTCCGTCGTTCCAGCAGGCAAAAGACAAGCCCCTGAACCGCAGCCAGACTTCCCGCGTTTGCACTGCCGGATGCAGGCTGATGGAGTCGGGCTCTGTCCCGATAATGGTGTCCAGCGACTGACGGGCTCGTTGCAGAAGGGATTCCGATTCGCGGGCGGGAACCAGCCACGTATCCACGTTGCCCGCACTCCTGGGATCGATTCTTTCGAGAACGTTGAGCATCGGTTCGTGCTCGTACAAACCTATAGCCAGCCGGGAGTCGAGCGCGGCGAAGCGATGGGCCACCGTCCGCGCAGTATTTTTCGGAAGAATGACGCGAAGCCCTGCTATCGTTCCGCCCGCGTGCGATTGACGTGCGCGGCTCAACCAGAGCAATGCAAACGTAAGGCAGTTGTCCGTGGTATCTGAGGATTCTCCAGGCGGCGCCGCGAGAACTGCATATCGCACAGAACCGCGGCGAAGCAGTCCGCGAGCGTAATTTCCGGAAAGAGAATGCCCCAGGTCCGCGGAAATCGTAAGCGATTCGACGGTATCGTCAGGAAACTGCTCGGCGAGAAGGGCGCGGAGCTGCTCGCAGAATTCTTTGCGCGACAGTTGCCGCGCTCCGCGCTCGAATTCCCGGCGCGCGAATTCCAGCCGCTCCGGCTTGGCGCGCCCGAACCGCTCCACCGCCAGGACCAGGCGCTGTTCGGAGTAATCCGTAATAGCCAACACGCGCCGCGTTACGTTGAATCGCTCTGCCCAAAGATGCAGTAGCGGCTTTTCGCCGTCTCCCCGCACTTCCCATGACAAACCGCTCGCGAACGACGTGCGGCCGCCATTCTCATGCAAGTCCACGAGGCCGGCAGCCAGGAATTCTTTCAGGCTCGCTTCGAGTTCCTTGGCAAGGTTCACGCGCCTATTATAACTAAAGGACGTACCTTTAGAATATCTATCCGCGGATGTTTGCGCAATTTTTCAGAACGATTAGCGGCCGACGACCAACCGTTGGATCAATGGCTCAGGCAAATGCGCGGAACGCATTCGTTTTTGCACGGCCGGGATGTCGTACGGCGCACGCCAGAATTGCACCGCGTTATGCTCGAGATCGGCGATGGCGAAGGCCGCACGCGGGTCTCCGTCACGCGGCTGCCCAATCGAACCGGGATTTAATAAATAACGCCTTGCGGGCTCGACGCGCAGCGCGGCATAGGACTCCGCCGCGCGTGGCCGGATCTGCAGCACTTCAAGCTGGGAATCTCGATACGAAAAACCCCCTTGATGATGCGTGTGGCCAAAAAACGTGACCGGGGCGCTCGAATCGAGCAGCCCATCCAGCGCTTGTTCGGGCGTAAATACATATTCATCTTCGTCCTGAAGCGCACCGTGAACAAGCACGACCTCGTCCGTCTCCAGTGGTCCCTTTGGTAAGGCAGAGAGCCACGCCATGTGTTCTGCTTTGAGTTCACTGCGCGTCCAATCCACTGCCGCCTTCGCCACCGGATTGAAATCCTCCGTGGCCATCAAGCCGGTCACCGCTTTGTCATGATTGCCTCGAATCGTCTTAGTGCCCAATTCACGCAACCTCGCCGTCACGTAATTCGGGTCCGGCCCGTAGCCCACCACGTCGCCTAGACACACCGACGAGTCCCACTGGTCCTTCGCGGCTTCCAGAACCGCATCGAGCGCCGTTCCGTTGGAGTGCAAATCGCTCAGAATCAGAATTCGCATCGTGGTCCCTGAAAAAAATGACCTAGAGTATAGATGAACAAGCTTGCCAATGCACGAAGCGATCCCGTTTGCGCGGAAAAATACAGCAACGTTTCTTGCTGGTTCTTGCAGGCGATCAATCCTTTTTCCCATATTTTTAGCGGAAGTTTATTTCTTGAAATCGCAAAAGGATTATTTTTTGAGGGAAAAGCAATCTCTCCAACCGCAATTTCCTGCATCTTTGGAAGATTTTATCGAGGCCAGCGAAACATTCCCCGTTGCCATTTCGTCTATACAGGCGCAGCTCCTTACCGGCTGCTCAAGGCGAGATTCAGAAAAAACCCCCGCGGTGGCAGCCGCGGGGTTATGACACGCAGTTTTTCCGGCCGTTAGTCCAGGAAGAAGAGGTGTCTTCACGGGGGAGACTACCCGTCCAGCGCTTGCGTGTCAACTCCATCTTGCCTCGGCAGCTTGCTATCGGCTGACTCGAATCCTGTCCGAAAGGAATTTGACACGCATGAAAAACAGCTCATTCTTCCGCTGCGTGGCTCTGCTCGCCGTCATCGCGCTGGCAGTGCCCGTTTTCGCCAAGCCTTTTTCCAAAAATATCAACCTCGCCCAGGCCGCCAAGCTCGGTAAGGCCGAGCTGCAGGCCGGCGAGTACCGCCTGTTGATTGACGGCAACAAAGCCACCGTGCAGAAGGGCGGCAAAGTGGTTGCCGAATCCGAAGGGCGCTGGGAAGACCGCAGCGCCAAATCCAGCTACGATTCCCTGCTCATCAGCGAAAATGGCCAGGTCAAGGAAGTTCGTTTTTCCGGCCAGTCTCGCGTATTTGTCTTCAGCGAGTAAGGAATCCTTCTTAATTCTTTCCCAGCTACGAGACGGAGGCTGCTGCCCGCCGCAGCCTCCTCGCTCGCCCCCTGGTTTCGAGAATTTCCTCCCAGCCAATTTCATTCGCAGCGGAACACGGTTCTGGCATTCTTCGTTTTGGCGATGTTCCCATATGCTGATCACTTTTTCGCCCGCTTTCTGCTTCGTCAGCGAATCAACATGCAGTCTCCGTAGCTATAGAACCGATAACCGGCTT
>QHYL01000382.1 GCA_003224105.1 Acidobacteriota bacterium
CTAGGATTGGCAGGGCCGGGGCCTCTCCCTGTTTCCGCTTGTGCCGTGATGCATGCGCAAGCGAGCGAGTGCGCAACTCCACAAACAAGAACGGAATGCGAACACATGGGAATGGAGCACGCGGAGGAGCCGCCGGTTTCTGTTTCGCGTTCGGGCAGGACCTGCTGCGCAATTTCCGTAGCTCCGCTCCCCGAAGCGCAGAACTGGGCTGGGAGTTTCGCCGTGGCTGCGCTGGCAGCTTCGACTTCCAGCGCGGTTGTGGCAACCCAGCCGGTTGAGCGCGCGTGGTCTCCTGAAATTGCGCAGGATTCCTCTCCGCCGCCCCTGCAGTCTCTTCTTTGTACTTTTCTGATCTGAACTTTCCTGCAAAACACTTCGCGTAGGAGTGTTGTCTCCACGCCGTGCGCCGTCGGAACGCCTGAAACGCGGAGGAAAAGCTGCGGCAAGCAATCACACTCCAAATGGCTTCTGTCAGGCATAAGTGGTTGGGAAAGGATTTCACCATGAGGTTCAGGCACAGCTGGGTTTTGGCAATTGCTCTTGTTGGGACGAATATTCAGACCACGCGTGCACAAGAAGGGCTCACACCCGGCCAAATCGAAAAGCCCTCCGACTCCCAGCAACCGTCCATGCGGGGCATGCAAATGCCAGCTTGTGCTGAAGCAAACAAAAGAGTCATGCAACACGACCATGATTCGATGGCCATGCTTCCAGAAGATTTTGTTCAATACACTTTGAGCCACACTGGCTCGGGCACTAGCGCGCAGCCAGTCTCAACTCCTGCGCCAATGCTTATGACGATGAAAGGGTCCTGGATGCTCATGTTCCACGCAAACGTCTTCATTCTCGATGAGCAACAATCCAGCCCGAGGGGCGGTGACAAGTTCTTCTCGACAAACTGGTTCATGCCTATGGCGCAACGAAAGCTAGGCCAGGGAGTCTTCACGACACGCGTCATGTTGAGTCTGGAACCGGCAACAGTGGCCAACAGGCGGTATCCGTTGCTGTTCCAACAGGGCGAAACTGCTTTCGGAGTTCCGATTGCTGACGGCCAACACCCCCACGATTTTATTATGGAGCTGGCTGTTCTTTATGACCTGAAGCTCGGGGAAAAGAGTCTTCTTTCCTTCTACTTCGCTCCTACCGGCGATCCGGCGATTGGGCCGGCCGCTTACGCGCATCGGGCTTCGGCATCTGAGAATCCCGTCGGGACTCTCGGCCACCATCAGGAAGATTCCACACACATCGCGGATGATGTGGTCACAGTCGGATTCACTCACGGCATAGCGCGAGTCGAAGCCTCCGGCTTCCACGGCCGGGAGCCGGATGAGTTTCGCTGGGGCATCGATCAAGGAAAGATCGATTCGTGGTCTACACGGCTGACGATGGAACCAGGCAAAAATTGGAGCGGACAGTACTCCTACGCGAGAATCGCCAGCCCAGAAGCGCTTTTTCCAGGCGAAGACCAGGAGCGCATGACGGCTTCCGTCATGTACAACCGCCCGTTCCATGAGGGAAGCTGGGCCAATACGCTGCTTTGGGGACGTACCCGCTCCCTGCAAGACAACTCGATTTTCAACAGTTATACCTTTGAATCGACCGCGCGTTTCCGCGCCAGAAACCATTTGTGGACTCGGATCGAGAGCGCGCAACGATCCAATGAACTGATTCTCGGAGAGAGTCCGCTGCCTCCAGGCTTACGGCGCGCATCCGGCAGGCGTTCGCGTGTTCCTGCGACTTCGTCCGTTCTCGGCCCGAGTGAGGTAACAGGGTAGGTCGGCCGCAGGCCCCAGAATAATTGCAATCGGCGCTACTCAATGCGCCCGGGCGGCGCTATGAGCACGGTTTCAGGAACTGGTCAAGAATGAAGGGATTCGGAATTCCCGCGATTTCAGGAAGTCAGTAGTAGTGCCCCAGATGGCGTGTCCTCCCGCCGCTTTTGCGAGAAGGTTACCAGCTGCTTTCGGCTGTTGCTGCTTGGTGAACCATTATTGTGACAATCTTCGAGACCAGGGCAAATCGGCGTAGTCTTGAGAAAAGGGGATGTCCGCCCAATTGCGTTTGTTCAGCCGGAGGAAGACGTGGACTTCAAAGAACGACGACGTGGGCCCAGGTATCCGTTTATCGCCAGCGCGGAACTGATCGAACAGAGAGCCGACGTACGCATCGCTTCGCGCGTCAGCGAGCTGAGCATGAACGGCTGCTATCTGGACATGATGAACCCGTTCCCGCAAGGAACGTTGGTGTTGGTGAAGATTTCGGCGGGCGAAGAATTTTTTCAGTGCAAAGGGAAAATCGTCTATTCGCAAATGAACATGGGCGCGGGAGTGGGCTTCATGGAAATGGATAACGCTTCGCAGACTATCCTGGACCGCTGGATGGACGGCGCGGAAAAAGAAGCGCTGAAGAACGCCTAGCCAACTCCAGCGCCGCAGAACTTCAAAACACGTTCCGCTTGAACTCCGACATCAGGTAATCACAAGACCGCACACAAAGGGCCATGATTGTGAGCGTGGGATTCTGGCAGGGATTCGATGTAAAGCCGGAAGCATCCATGACAAACAAATTCTTGATGTCGTGTGTCTGCTGAAACTGATTGAGGACGGATTTCTTCGGGTCTGCGCCCATGCGCGCAATGCCAGCCTCATGCAGCGCCCAGCGCGGCGCGGAAGGATGCGCGTGGGTACGAATGTTTTTTGCGCCGGCCGCCTCTAGCATTTCCCCGGCGCAATCGCCCATGTCCTGAATCATGGCGCGCTCGTTTTCCCCATCGGACATGCGAATTTTGAGCACGGGAATCCCGTAGATGTCCCTCACTGTAGGATCAAGCTCCACACAATTTTCCCAGCGCGGAAGAACTTCGCCAAACCCCGTAATCGAAATGGTTGTGCGCGGAGCGCGCACCGCTTTTTTGTAAGCAATGCCGAATCCCGGCGCGTTCCAATCGAAATGAGTGGACGACTCGCCTTCGTAACCAAAGCCACGGAGAAATTTTCTGTACGGCGGCGCGTTGGGTATGTTGCGAAAGCGCGCAATGTACACGCCAGTGGGCTTGTGCGGACCGCCGCCTTCGACAGAGGGCTTTGAGCCCATAGAAGGAAATTCTCCGCTGCCACCGGCGCTGCGGACGTGCGCAGTAAGGTAATGCCCCAGTACGCCACTCGAATTGGCCAGGCCGTTCGCAAACTCGCGCGTGGCAGAATTGAGAAGGATGCGCACGGACTCCTGCGCCTGCGCGCAGAGAATGACCACACGCGAAAGCAGCTCCTGCGGCTGGCGCGTCACTCGGTCAATGTACAAAACACCGTTCGCGCGATTGTGCGCCGCGTCCACCAGGACTTTGTAGACCATAGCGTTCGAAATCAGCGTGCAGTTTCCCGAAGCGAGCGCATCCGCTACAGTCGTGAACGCCGAATTGAAATAGGAGTGCGTCATGCAGCCGCGCTCGCAAGGGCCGCAATAATGGCAAGGGCCGCGGCCGTTCAGAGGCTGCGTCAAATTGGCGCTGCGGGCAGGCGTGACTACACGGCCGAGCTTCTCGAGAACGCGTTCGCGGAAAAGCGTTTCCTGGCACGTCAATGGAATCGGCGGCTGAAAGAAGCTATCCGGAAGATGTTCGATCGTTTCCTCGCTGCCGCTGATGCCTACGTATCTCTCGACGAGATCGTAGTACGGTTGAAGGTCTTTGTAACTCAGCGGCCAGTCTTCGCCGTAGCCGTCGCGCGAGGCAGCCCTGAAGTCCCAATCACTGAATCTCAGGCAAAGGCGGCCCCAGACGTTCGTGCGCCCGCCGGTGATGCGCAGACGCCCCATCCAGTCAAATGGCTGGTCCGCAGGAGTCGTATACGGCTCTTCAAGATCGTTCGCGAACCAGTCAGCGTTGTATTCGTTGCAAGCAAATTTGGACTGGATCGGCCGCGTCTTGCGCAGAATTTCCGGAGCCACGTTACGGTACTTCAGTTCGAAGGGCGGCTTGTGCTCGGTGAAATTCTCGTCGGATTGCGGCCGACCCGCTTCGAGCAGCGCGACTTTCAGTCCGGCTTCCGCCAGGCGCTTGCACGCCCAGCCGCCCGAAGCGCCGGAACCTACAACGATAACGTCGTAAAGGTGGTGTTGTCTTTGCGGCATGCAATCTTAGGGAAAAATGGATGCTAACAAGGGCGCCGCAACCGGTCAATCGAGCAATAAAAGGGCGTTCTTTGGTGGTTGTGAATCATCTAACGCGAGTGATACCATCGGCGCGAAGACGAAAAGAATCCAGCGATGGGCAACAAAAAGAATCTGGTTGTCATCGAAAGCGCGACGACCGAAGCCGTGGGGCTGACTCGGCGTGCGATGGTGCAGCGCCTGCTTGCCGGAATGAGCGCCAGCGCGGGGTGGCCGCTCTTGGCAAGTACTCATCCCGTATTCGAACTCCTGCGAAGCGGCGCGTTTCCGCACAATGACGCTGTCTTTGACAGCGCGGAGGAACTTGGCCAAGCAAACTGGAAACCCGCGTTCCTGACTCCGCAGCAAAATGAACTCTTGGCCGCGCTCGCGGAAAGCATCGTGCCTGGTTCGACGCGCGCGCACGTGAGCCGCTTCATCGATCTGCTGCTCAGCGTGGATAAGCGGGAAAATCAGCGCAGATTCGTGGAATCGCTGACCGCGCTGGATGCAGAAGCTCAAAAGCGATTCAAGAAGAGCTTCCCTGCCCTCGGCGAGGAACAAAAGAATGCGTTCCTGACCGAGGCCTCGACAGGATCGGAAAGGCCGCAAGCTCTGGAAACAGAAGCCGAGAAGAAGCAATCGGCGCTTTACAGCCACTTCGAAAACCTGAAAGGCTGGATCAGCGGCGCGTATTATTCTTCGGAAGTGGGCATGCGCGAGCTAGGCTGGACAAACGATTATGCCTTCGCGGCGTTTCCCGGCTGCGCGCACCCCGAAGGACACCACTGAGAACAAATTTATGAGCACAACTGCACATACAACGGCAGGTCGCAGGGAATTTCTTCGCGTCGCAGCCGTAACGGGCGCCGGCCTGGCGCTGGGAAGACGTCTGCCCGCCGCGCCGCACAAATCCGTGCTGGTTTTCACGAAATCTTCGGGCTTCGAGCACGACGTCGTGAAGCGCGTCGACGGCAAACCCAGCATCGTGGATGACGCAGTGACAGCTCTCGGAGACAAGCACGGATTCCACGTTGGCGTGACGAAAGACGGACGGATTTTCGACGACACGCAATTCCATAAGTATGCCGCCGTCGTCTTTTTCACTACGGGAGACCTGACCACGATGGGGACCGACGGCAAGCCACCCATGTCACCCGAGGGCAAGCAGAAGCTGCTGGAAGCCATCCACAAAGGCATGGGATTCGTGGGCATTCACGCGGCGAGCGACACTTTTCATCCGCAGCCCGACCTGAAAGATCTCTCCAACCGCTACATCGCCCATGGCGACCAGCAAGATCCCTATCTGAAAATGCTTGGCGGCGAGTTCATCATTCACGGCAGCACGCCGCGCCTGCAGGACACCAACCTCATCGTGAACGATCCGAAATTCCCCGGGCTCGAAGGCGTGACCTCGCCCGTCAAGTTCAACGATGAGTGGTATTCGCTGAAGGATTTTGCGCCGGACATGCACGTGATACTGACGCTGGATACGCACGGCATGACGGGAGCGCCCTACCAGCGCCCGCCGTATCCTGCCACTTGGGCGCGCATGGATGGCAAGGGACGCGTCTTCTACACCGCCATCGGCGACCGCCCGGACAATTGGAAGAATGAGTTTTTCCTGAAACTGCTCGGCGGAGGGATCCGCTGGGCGATTGGCGACGTCAAAGCGAACGTGGAAACCACCCTGAAAGAGGCCGCACCGGGTTACGCTGAAATCCCACCGAAAGAACCTCCCAAAGAGTCGCCTAGGAAGTGATTCTCCCCTCGCCGCGACGTCGCGCTGGTGTTCAAAGCCTATGAGACGATTGGCTCTCTTTTCGTGCATCACTTGCTTCGTTACTGTGCTCGTCCTCATATCTCCGAACGCTCGGGCTCAAAGGCCCGCTGCCGCAAAAGTCTATGTCGCCCTCTGGTTCGATACCGAAGACTACATTCTGCCGCCGAGCGATGACGCCGCCAAAAGGCTGGCCGCTTTCCTTACCGAACAGGGCATTCCAGCAACGTTCAAGGTCGTTGGCGAAAAAGCGCGCACGCTCGAGCGCCGCCATCGCACCGACGTCATCGCCGCGCTCCAAAAACACGCCATCGGCTATCACTCCAACACGCACAGCCAGCATCCAACGCCTGCCGAGTACGAGTCACTGTTGGATTGGGAAGCCGGAGCGGCCGAATTTACGCGGCGTGAGCGTCCCGGCTTTGACGACGTACAGCGCATCTTTCAGCAAAAACCGTGCTGCTACGGACAGCCCGGCAGTTCGTGGGCGCCACAGACTTTTCCACCGCTCGCCAGCTGGGGCGTAGGCCTGTATCTCGATGAAGCGGAACACGTGGGGCTCAACGGCCAACCTTTCTATTACGGCGGTCTGCTCAATATCTTCAATACCAAAGAAGGGCCGCAGCTCCGGCCAAACGATGACTGGACCAATCTGGAAGAGAGCAAAACGAAATTCCGTCAGTTCTACGAACAGATGACCAGTAATGGAGGCGGCCTGATTAGTCTCTATTTTCACCCATGCGAGTTCATCCACAGCCAGTTCTGGGACATGAACTTTGCCCATGGCGCCAATCCTCCGCGCGAGCAATGGCAAATCTTTCCACTGCGCCCTCCGGACTCGCGCGAGCGCGCGTTCTATTACTTTGAACAGCTCGTTCTCTATATGAAATCCTTTCCACAAGTCCAGTTCATCACCGGTCCCCAGGCAATTCGACTGTACGCGGACGGCGCGCGCGGCCACAAATTCAGCGCGAGTGAAATTGCAGAAATCGCAAGCCAAATGGAACCGGAAGTCGATTTTCAAGACCGAGGGACGTATGCCCTCTCACCCGCTGAGATTCTGACTCTACTTTCGGAACAAATGGCAGCGCCACCCGGCACTCCTGGCGCGGATTCGGGGGTAACCCTTCCCTTTACCGTCTATGGACCGAGTCTGCCGTCGCCGCAATTGACGGAGCCCGTCGAAGTGCCGTGGTCGCAGTTCGCGCGCAGCGTGCGGGATTTGCATTCGTTCCTTCAGCACAAACACCAAATTCCCAGCGCGGTCTGGTTGGGAAGCGAGCCCGTCCCCCCGGAAGCCTTCCTCGTCGCTATCGCGAAGATCGCTGCCGAGAATAAAAAAGGCCGGGCGCCTCCAGAAAAAGTGATCATCGCACCGGCGCGACTTGCCACGGAAAAATACGTCGCTGCGGACTCACCGGAGCTCTGGTCGTGGCCGATCTTCCCCCAGGGATTCCACTCCGAACATCTGGTGGAATTGGCGCGCTTGCAGGCCTGGACGCTCAAACCCGCCAAGGTGAACAAGTAGCCTCAAAGCGAACCCAGTCGGGCGGATGCGAATGTCCCCTGTGTTCGCGGGAGTCTTGGTTCACAACTGAGCCTCGCACCAATGGTCTCAAGCCAATTGTGTCACATCGGAATCGACTGATTCAGCCGCGGCTTCACGTACCAGCAAGGCCGGTAATCTTCAGCCGCAATTGGCCATGAAACCGAGACTCTCGTTCACCCGCTGTGATAAACTTTAGACATTCCTTCGGTGGGGCCGTGGCGCAGTTGGGAGCGCGCCTCGATGGCATCGAGGAGGTCGTGGGTTCGAATCCCATCGGCTCCACCAACCTCAAAAAAATCTTTAGCGGGGCCGGTGTGGTTTTGCTGGTCATAGATCACTGCCAAGGTAATACTTCGCTTGGCCGATACCGATAGAACAATGGTTTGTGTGGACAAGAGGCTATCCGCCAGCAAGGTTTAGACGGCGCAGCAAATCCTGGAAGCGCGGATCTTTGCGCAAGAAATCAAATTCGGGGGCGGTCTTCAGCGCCAAATATAGGTTACCGTCGTAGGTTCGGCGGGATTCCTCCAACCATTGGAGTACCTTCGATTTGTTCTCGAGATTGCCATACTGAAATGCGACGAAGATTGCTTCGTAATCGCCGAGGTTGCCTTGGTAGGAGCGCTCCATAAATTGTGCCGCGTTAAGTTCCGCAGCGCGAAGGCCGGATTTCTCGAACGTTGCGGCCACCTCGTCCAGGCTGCGCAGCCACTGCGGGAAATTCTTGAGCGTTGCGGCTTTCCTTTCTTCAGCGATAGCCTCCGGAGCTTTTCCTTCCAACCAATAAAGCCGCGCAAGCGAATTGTGGGGAACCGGTGATTGGGGAGCCAATTCTCGATTCTTCTCAGCCTGCTCGATGGCCTCACCATAGTTGCGTGAACCAACCAAAATGATCACACGCGCAGTGTTCACCGGTATGGAGAAGGGGTCCAGGCGCCTTGCTAGATCGTTCTCCTTAAGGGCGTCCACTGTGCGTCCGACACTGAGCAGGTAGCCGGAGTAAAAGTGATGGGCCATCGCATAATTGGGGTTCAATTCGATGGCGCGCTTGAGCTCTCGCTCGGCGCCGGACATTTGATATTCATTGAGACGCACGATTCCCAAGGAAGCGTGAGCTTCAGCAAGTTCCGGCTGAAGCGCAACAGCCTTGGTCGCGTACCGATCCGCGAGCGGGAGATCGATCTTCGCTCCCCAGCCGACCCAATAACAATCCGACAGTCCGGAGTACGCGAGGGCAAAAGCCGGATCCTCGCGGGCGGCTTGCTGAAAGTAACTCGCTGCTTTGTCAATCGATTCCGCGTTCCTCTGGCTCCAGAGATAGCGTCCCCGGAGATAAGCCTCGTAAGCCGACGGATTGGTCTTTTGCTCCAAGGTCAGCCGCGCTTGTTCCTGGGGCGTAACACTGATGCGGATTTCGGCGGCGATGTCGCGGGCCACTTCGTCTTGGAGACGCAAAATGTCCTGGAAATCGCGGTCATAGGTTTTCGCCCAAAGGTGGCGATCGCTCTGCGCTTCGATCAATTGGGCGGTGATGCGCACGCGGTTTTCCGATCGTGTCACAGAACCTTCCACCACGGCTTCGACATTCAATTGCCGTGCAATTTCGGGTAGGGTTTCTCGGCTGCCTTTGAAATGCTCCGAGGACGTGCGTGAAATCACCCGGAGGGCGCTAATCTGCGCGAGGTCCGTGGTTAGCGCCTCGGTGATTCCCTCGCTGAAATATTCCTCGCGGGGATCCGTCGAGAGATTTTGCAAGGGAAGGACGGCAATGGAATGAATTTCAACGGAGCGGGATTTGGCAAAGATCCGTGTGCGAAGCCTGTCCGCATTAGCCCAAAGCAACACAGTTGCGATGCCCGCCAAAACAACACTGCCGACAAGCTTCCGGGACTTCCGTGTTTCTGACTTTGGCCCGCCGACGTGGGCCTCGGCCGTCTCCACGGCACCGACTATAGGTCT
This sequence comes from Acidobacteriota bacterium, assembly GCA_003224105.1. GTDB lineage: Bacteria > Acidobacteriota > Terriglobia > Acidiferrales > UBA7541 > Acidiferrum. The sequence continues at coordinate 9,435 of QHYL01000382.1, forward strand.
CTCGGCGAAATCCGATGGGACTGATGGGGGCGCGGCGATCGTGCCGATGAAACGGTAGCCGCGACGAGGAATGGTCTCAATGAAGTGAGGGCTGTCCGCGGAGTCGCCCAGGACTTCCCGGAGCCGGTTGACAGCTTTCTTGAGCGCCAGCTCGTAATCGACGAAAATGTTGTCTGGCCAGAGGCGCTGCCGCAACTCCTCGCGCGTGATGATTTCGCCAGGGCGCTCCAACAAGGCTTGGAGAACCTGGAAGGGCTGGCCGGCCAGTTTTTGCCGCATTCCGGCTTTGCGAAGCTCGCCGACAGTCATGTCTACTTCATAGATGCCGAACCGTACTATTCGAGGCAGGCTGGCGTTGGTCGTGATGGCAAACTCCGAGCTAATTGCTGGGAGTTTATCATAGTCATCCTATTAAGAGGGCCCACCGGCCAGCAAGAACCCACTGCCATTAGGCCAGCAAATTCAACAACTTCCAATGGAACCAACAAACCACGGGGAAGGTTCTTGATCGGATTCTGCATATGGGCCACTGTGCGCGGCAACGGCGCATTAAAAGCCGTGAGAGGGCCTTCGTTGGCCCTCTCAACTGAAAAGGAGCCCCATCATGACACTCGGAAGAATCGCTCGCATCGCGTTGTTTGCTTCACTCGCAGTTTTGCTCTCTGCCTTTCTCGCCAGCAGCGGCAGCCATCCCGCCGCCAAGGCGCCTGCACACAACGATTGGGACCGCCGCTGCATGTCTGTTGGCGGGTCCATCATCACCAATTTCGGCGGCGTTGACGCGAACACCACGTTGGGTCCGGCAACCGGGGACCTGCGCGGCGCTGTGGCTGCCACTCTGACAGCGCCTCCCTCACCGGGTCCAAACGGCACCATACTGTTTCACGTCCAGCATCACTGGGTCACCGAATCCGGCGACAACATTTATTTCGATCCAGCGGTGGCAACCACCGTCCCTCTTTCGCAAACGCGCTTTGCTTTCGTCAGCTATCCCGCGCGCATCATCGGCGGTACCGGTCGCTTCGCCGGAGCCACGGGCGATCTGACCAACATCGGCGAAGCCGACCTACAGGCTGGCACGGCAATCCGTTACTCCGGGCAGGTTTGCTTCGCGGAACAGGACTAGCGGCGAGATGCATTCGGAATTAACCCCGGCGGAATTATCGTGGGCCAGCACTCCGCGAGTAATGCTGTCCATGGATTTGTAGCGGTGACGTTGAGTAATTGGGAAAGCCCGCCGCAGCAGGACACCATTGCCGAGTGACGATCGCGGTAAATGAATTCCCGAAACCCGAATATGTGTTTGCGGAACAGAAACTGGTTGCCCAACCAAAGGAATATCGCGCAAGACGGCGTGTACCTGCCCTGCGAAATCGGTAGAATGGCAGGGCTATGGCAAAACTCACATTTCTAGGCGCGGCAGGATGCGTTACCGGATCGAAATACCTAGTGGATGCTGCGGGCAAGAAGCTGCTGGTGGATTGCGGACTCTTTCAGGGAACCAACGAGTTGAAAGAGCGGAATTTTAAGCCGCTGCCAGGGGATCCGAAGACGATTGACTACGCGGTATTGACGCACGCACACCTGGACCATACGGGCTGGCTGCCCGTGCTGGCGCGCGACGGCTATCGCGGGCCGATTTTTGCCAATCCGGCAACGATTGAGTTGACGGAGTTGCTGCTGAAGGACTCCGCGCACCTGCAGGAAGAAGAGGCGGAGCACGCCAAACGCAAGAAATACAAGCACCACGAGGAAGCAAGAGCGCTTTACACGCCGGAGGACGTGGATCCGGTGCTGAAACAATTGAAGCCGATGCCTCGCAGCGGCGGCTTCGACATCAGCCCGGAATTTCATGTGGAGTCGTTTGACGCGGGGCACATTCTTGGCTCTTCGAGCCTGGAACTCACCATCCGCGAAGGCGGAAAGAAGATTGTAGTGGTGTTTTCCGGCGACGTTGGGCGGTACGGACAGCCGATTCTTAAAGAGCCGACCACGCCGCCCTCGAACGCTGACGTGCTGCTTTGTGAATCCACATACGGCGACCGCGAGCACCAGGACGGCGACCCGGAAGGGCTGCTGGCGCAAATTGTGAACCGCGTGGTGAAGCGCGGCGGCTCGATTGTGATTCCGGCGTTTGCCATCGGGCGGACGCAGACGTTCATGTACTACCTGCGGCGGCTCGAAGACCAGCAGCGGATTCCGCACCTTCCGGTGTACGTGGATAGCCCGATGGCGCTGAGCGCGACCGCCCTGTACGTCAAACACAAGGAAGATCACGACCTGGAATTCGCGCGGGAAGAAGGAAGCGACGGCAAAGGCGATCCGCTAAACGTGCATGAGTTTCACCTGACGCGGACCGCGGAAGAGTCCAAGGCCATCAACAACGTGAAGACGCCGTGCATCATTATCAGCGCGAGCGGAATGGTGAGCGGCGGGCGCGTGTTACATCACCTGGTGCAGAGGCTGCCGGACGCGAAGAATGCAGTGATTCTCGCGGGCTTCCAGGCGGAAGGAACGCGTGGACGCGCATTGCAAGAAGGCGCGAAGACGCTGAACCTGTTCGGGTCGGCGGTGCCGGTTGGCGCGGAAATTGTGGAGATGGGGCAGTTTTCGGCCCACGCGGGAAAGAGTGAATTGCTGCGGTGGCTGGGTGGATTCCCCGCCCCACCCAAGCAGACCTATTTAACGCACGGTGAACCGGCAGCTGCACAAGCGCTGCAAGCGGCAATTCAGGAAGAATTTAAATGGGAGGCGGCCGTGGCCCGGTATTTGGATACCGTTCCGCTGGGAGCGTAAGTAGCCAGCGACTATCCGAGAAGAGAACCAAGCCCGCTGTACAATTTGAGGAAACATAACTGGAAAAGGTTGCACGAATTCTGAACGCACCAGCCGTAGCGGCCGGGCCCCGTAACTTTTGGATGCGGCGAGAAATGCAAAAGACTCAGGTTAAAAATTTTAAAGGTTCAGGAAACTATTTTGGGGCTGGAATCGTCTATACATGTAAGACCACTCGCGGGGTAGGAGGCTAACCACCACAGGGCAACCGACCGTCAGTCTCCTACCCCTAAAAAGCCCTTCAACTTAATGACAGCGCGGAATTTAGGTAATGTTTATCTAAAACGCGCCCCTATTGGCAAAACGGG
>QHYL01000574.1 GCA_003224105.1 Acidobacteriota bacterium
TGTTCTCCTTGACATGAAAGCCGTCTCGTTAGAGTATTAGTCAGGACTGACTAGTCTCATTTAGAATAGTCAGTCCTGACTATGAAATCAAGGAGGTTTTATGGCCACCACACGGCAACTCGCCGACCTGATCTCCGTCGGGCCGGCCATGTTGCGCGACTTCGAGATGCTCGGCATCCGCAGCGTGTCCCAGTTGGCGAAGCAGAAGCCGAAAAGGATGTACGAGAGGCTGAGCCGCGCGACGGGTCAGCGGCAGGATCCCTGCGTGCTCGACACTTTCTGCGCCGCTGTGGCCCAGGCGCGCAATCCGCGTTTGCCTG
>QHYL01000575.1 GCA_003224105.1 Acidobacteriota bacterium
AACAGCCGGCGGCCCCTGGTTCTGGCTGCCGCGCCTAAACGTGACCGCGCAAAGCGAGAACTGGAGCTGACTACGCCGGACCTCGTGGTGCTGAGCCTGCTGGCCGAACAACCGATGTACGGCTATCAGACCAACATGGAACTGGAGCGGCGGAAGATTTGGGACTGGGCGGAAGTTTCCCGGCCACAGGTGTATTACTCGCTGGAAAAGCTGGCGCGCATGGGGCTGCTGCGAAAGTTGGAGCCCCGCGAACCGAAGGCGAGGCTGGATCGCGACACGTTTGAAACAACGGAGCAAGGCCGCGAAGCGCTGGCCGATACGCTCGAGGGCGAGGAATGGACGACGCAGCGCGACCGTCCCGCTTTTCTGACCTGGCTGGCGCTTTCCTGGCTGGCGCGGCCCGGCGTCTTCCGGAAGCAGTTGAAGAAAAGGCGGAAATTCCTGTTGCAAGAGCTGAAGAGAGAAAAGGCGACGCTAATGTCGATTTACGAAGAGGTCGGTCACAAGTTTCACGAAGCGGTCTGGATGGTGGGGTTGATGATCGATCAGCTGAAAACGGAAATTCGCTGGAATCGCCAACTGGAGCAGTCGTTGGCGCGAAGAGCGCGAGCACGGTATCCTTCGGTGTTCTCGGAAGGATTGCCGAAGTGAAATTGATCTGGCCAATGTAATGATTGCCCACCGCGCAGACCGGAGCCTGAGTTGCCTCGACGCTAGCCAGCACGGTAAGGTGCACTGGCATAGCTGGCGAAGGCCCCTTGAGCTTCCCCGAACACAGTTCGGCGTTCCCTTTTACCTCGCAGGGAGAAGCTCGGCCGCGGATGGAGCTGTCCAGAGAACCTCTCCTTTGTCGTTGTAGAACTGCAGCGCCGCCTGACCCGGCGATGCTCCGTCCTTGGGGAGCAGGTACGCGCCGCCTCTTTTTTTCACGTCGACCTGCGGGGAGAGGCTGAGGCGCGCGAGGACGTGGCCCTCGTCATCTTTCAAAACGAAATCCTGCGCCTCGACGGTGCGGACGCGAAGCACGTCGCGCTCGACGCGATCAGGTCTTGCCGCGGCTGCGACGCGCTCCGCGTGCCTTGTGCTCAACAGCAAAAGGGAAAGAACGAACAGCAAAGCGATCGCGCTGGCGGACTTCCAGCGGCGATTGGCGGATTCGAGCTTCTCGATTCGCGCGGCCAAACTCTGAACATCGACTTGTGAGAATTCCATAAACACCTCCTGGAGAACGGGGCAGGGCAATCCCTTATGCGTTTGGACGATGGGCAGGTCTCTTCGTGAGCGCCCAAGGTAATTGATGCAAGGAAATCACAGGTTGAGGGAGCCGGTGAAGGCGACGCGGGATTTGCCGGATTCGGCGCGCTCGATGCGGCCGATGCGGAAGAATTTTTCGCGGCGTTTCTTGAGATCGGCTTCGACGGACTTCACAAACTTCGGCGGCACGACCAGAATCATTCCCACGCCCATGTTGAAGGACTGCAGCAGCTCGTCGGTGTCAATCTTTCCGACCTTGGCAAGATATTTGAAGATGGCTGGGACCGGCCAGGAAGCCAGATCGATTTCGGCTTTGATGCCGCTGGGCAACACACGCGGCAAGTTTCCCGGGATGCCGCCGCCGGTGATATGCGCGAGGGCGGAGACCCAGCCCCTGGCGAGAACACTTTTCAGCGCTGGCGCGTAGCACAGATGCGGCTTGAGAAGTTCCGCGCCGATTTTGTTTCCCACTTCCGCGACGTAGGTTTCCGGTTTTAGCTTTTCGACTTCGAAAATGAGTTTGCGCGCGAGCGAATAGCCGTTGGTGTGCAAACCTGCGGACGGCAAAGCGAGCAGCGCATCGCCGGGCTGGACCGCTTTGCCGGTGAGCAATTTTTTGCGCTCCACAACACCGACGATGAAGCCCGCGAGATCGTATTCGCCCGGAGGATAAAGGCCGGGCATCTCCGCGGTTTCTCCGCCGATGAGCGCGCAGCCGGCTTTGCGGCAGGAGCGGCTCATGCCCTCGACGAGCTGCTCGACGACCTGTGGATCCATTTTTCCCAGGGCGAGATAGTCGAGGAAAAAGAGCGGCTCGGCGCCTTGCACCAGAATGTCGTTGATGCAGTGATTGACGAGGTCGCCGCCAACCGTCGAGTGCACACCCATGGACATAGCGACTTTGAGCTTTGTGCCGACGCCATCTGCGCTCGAAACCAGGACGGGTTCTTTCCACTTCTTGTGGTCGAGGGCGAAGAGCGCGCCAAAGCTGCCGATGCCGCCGAGCACGCCGGGAGTAAACGTGCGGCTGGCATGATGCCGGATGCGCTGCTTGGCTTCATCGGCGACGGCGATATTGACACCGGCATCGGCGTATTTCATAAGCGGCGTGACCTGTGACCCGTGTTCCGTGAAGGCGCAACGCAACGATGGAATGAACGTGCGGAAGATTCGCCGCCAGCGCACTTCGCCGGGATGCAGGATGGCATTGGCATAGGCAAAGAAGCGCTCACGAAACTGGCCGGGTTCCCACGCTTCCGGCGAAACATCCAGGGACATGTAGATCATGACCGGCGTCCCGATGATGTCGTTGCGCGGAACGCAGCCCCAGAAGCGGCTGTCGTAAGAATTGGCGCGATTGTCGCCCATGACGAAATAGCAATCGGAGGAAACCTTGTACGGCATCTTCAATTCGTAAGGCTCGGTGGAACCGGTGGTGTATTTTTCGTTGAGGCGCTGGCCGTTGATCCAGACGGCGCCGTCATGAATTTCGATGCTGTCGCCGGGAAGGCCAATGACGCGCTTTACGTAATCCGGCGTGTCCGGAGCGAAAGGGGGCTTGAAGATGATGACTTGCTGGCGCTTGGGGTTGCGCCAGAGGGGAACGTGCCAGTTCGTGAAGGGAATGCCTGCATCGTAGCCGATGCGGCTCATGATGAGGTGGTCGCCGATGAGCAGCGTCTTTTCCATCGAGCCGGAGGGGATGACGCGCGCCTGGCCGATGGCGCCGTTAATCAGCAAAAAAACGAGTCCGACCCAAAACCAGGCGATGACTTCGCGCTGGATTTTCGTTTTCACGGGAACATTCGCTTCTGTTTTCTTCGCGTTTTCTGTTTTTTCGTTTTCAGTTTTCACGATGCACCACCACCGGCCCTTCTCCGGACGCGGGTTCCCTTACCATTGTAACCGAAGCTTCCGCCGGTTTACCGGCCGAATTGGACACGCGAACTTCCAGTTGCACAAGATCGGTCGGGTAAACCCCCGTATAACAAGACGTGCAGAACTTGCCTTCGGTATCAGAGACGGCCTGCTTCAAGGAAGGAAGCGAGAGATAGCCGAGGGAATCCGCGCCGAGGAATTTGCAGATTTCCTCGGGAGAATTTGAAGAGGCAATCAACTCTTCGCGCGTAGGCGTGTCCACGCCGTAGTAGCAGGGCGAAATCGTGGGCGGGCAACTGATGCGCACGTGGACTTCTTTGGCTCCGGATTCGCGGACCATGCGGACGATTTTGCGGCTGGTGGTGCCGCGCACGATGGAATCGTCCACCAGCACGACGCGCTGGCCTTCGATGAGGCTGCGCACGGGGTTGAGCTTGAGCTTGACGCCGAAATTGCGGATGGCCTGCGACGGCTCGATGAACGTGCGGCCGATGTAATGGTTGCGGATCAGGCCCATGCGGAACGGAATCTTGGATTCGAGTGCGTAGCCGACGGCGGCGGGAACGCCAGAGTCGGGTACAGGAACAACGATGTCGGCTTCGACAGGATGTTCGCGCGCGAGCAGGCGGCCGAGCATTTCGCGGCTCTGGTTGACGGAGCGGCCAAAAATGATGCTGTCCGGACGCGAAAAGTAGACATGCTCGAAAATGCACTGCTGATGCGGCTTCGCGGGCGCGAAGTGAATGGACTCGATACCGCACTTGGAGATGCGCACCATTTCGCCGGGCTCGATTTCGCGGACGTACTGCGCGTTGAGGAGATCGAAGGCGCAGGTTTCGCTGGCGACCAGCCAGGCGGTGTGGCCGCCGGGTGTCGAGAGTTTGCCGAGAACGAGGGGCCGGAAGCCGCGGGGATCGCGCACGGCGTAGAGCTCGTCGGTGGTGAGAACGAGAAGAGAATAGGCGCCTTCGACCTGATTGAGCGCGTCGCCGAGCGCGCCGGAAAGATTGTGAGTCTGCGAGCGCGCGAGGAGATGAACGAATCAATGACGATGGGTTGTGCGTTGAGCAAGGCTTTGTCGCCGGCCGTGGAATATCGTGTGTGGCCGATGGCCAGGTTGCCGGGGAGTTCCGCAAGAACGCTCGGCTGAAAAATTTTCTCGACTTCGCCCATGGCGCGGTGGAGTTGCAGTTCTTTGCCGTCGCTCGAGACGATGCCGGCAGATTCCTGGCCGCGATGCTGGAGCGCGTAGAGGCCGAGATAGGCGAGATTCGCCGCTTCGGGATGGCCGAAAACACCGAAGACCCCACATTCGTCGTGGAAGTGATCGTCCGCTAATGTGTGCGCAATGGTCATTGAGGCTTCAAAATGCGCTCGAGTGAGTTGGCCCAGGCGTCGCGAAGCGCTTCTGGAGGACTATC